>JALXES010000073.1 GCA_027069365.1 Candidatus Moraniibacteriota bacterium
TTCTTTGCTTTTTTTGCCGATACGTGCGAGAGGTCCCACACCCAGCCGCCACCGTCACGCTTCGTGCGCTTGCGGTAGACGGCATTATCCGGAATGCTCTTGTACCCTTCCGGCACGTCGTACGTTACGCGGTGTGCCACACTCCCGTCCGGACGGCGCACTTCCAGTACGCCGCCACTGTTGGGCAATGTTATCGCCGCGTCGTCCGCTGTTACGCGCCACTTCTCTCCGGCGCGGAGCTTCTTTTTTGTGTCAATGCGCAGAGGGTGGTTAACGAGTGTCTTTGTATTGCTGCCTGTGGCAATACTCCAGCCGGCAAGTCGTATCGTTTCGTGTGTGGTGTTTTGGAGGAGGATGTATTCTTTCTTGGTGTCCTTGCCCTGTGGGTTTGGTGCAATGGCGCGAATTTTCAGCACGCGTGTGCGTGGGTACTTCGTGACCGTCACGGTAAAGTCTCGCGTCACTTCCTCACTGGCATCACGCACGCGGAGGGTGACGTGATACGTATCCGCGCGCGCGTAGGTGTGTGATGTTTGCGCTAAGTAGCTCCTGTGCCCATCGCCAAAATCCCATCGGTAGTGGAGCTTCTCACCGTCCGCATCGCTTGCCGTGACGGCAAATTGCGCGCGAACGTTTTTGTACAGTTTGCTCTTGTATGTGACGCTTTCTATACGCGGAAGTGTATTCAGCACATTCACCGCACCGGGTGTACGGTGTCTACTCCAGCGATACCGGCCGTCGGGCGTGCGATTGAGCGACGCGCCTTCCGGCGCACTACGCGCGTAGTGCACGCGGTCAACTACGAGGCGCTCCTGCGCACCCGGCGCCCAGAGTGTGACTGTTTCGTTACTATTGTTGAGCGCAAAGCCAAACTGCGCGCGTGGTACCACCACAAATCCCCGCGGCGCAATGGTGTGCCCGGCAGGAAAGGTGTAGCGCCCGGACGCACTCGCATCACCCAGCACCCAGCCATGCAGATTGACCGCTACGCGCCCGGGATTGAAGAGTTCAATGTACTCACCGGCACGCTCATCCCCCGCCGGATTGGGGACGAGCTCATTGATGAGAATTTTCTGTCCGGCATACACCGGCACGCATGGCGTCGTACGCAAGAGCGCGTGCGCGCACTGTTTTGCAATGTGCGTGCTATCGCGCGTGTGTTTAATATATTCATCAGGCTGTGGATTTCTCACAACGTCGTTACCAAAAGGATCCGCGTGCCCCGTACCCCACGCAAAACCATCCACAAATTGTTTATTCGCGTCAAGCAGCACGATGCTGTTGTTTGGTGATAGTGACGCACTCTTGCCGCCCCTGACGTCCGCGGCTGTAAGCGTCGTGTGTCCCGCACGCACCCACACATACCGCCCGTGTGCTCCTATATGGTCTCTTGTGTTAAATGTGTAGAGGTTTGTACTTGCTTTTTTTGAAAAATCATCAATCTTACCATGTTGCCCGCGCGTGCGCCGTCGCAAACGCCACCCATCCAACGACACATCACACGCGCCGGTGTTGGTGAGGATAACAGTGTCATCACCTGCGCCACCTGCGCCGTTGATTGCCACAGCGCTAATGATAACACGCGCATCACACGTCGGCACATCCTCATGATCCTTTTTACTACTTTCTTTGCTGTTCTCTTGCGCACTTTTTGCACCCTCTTTAGCACCTTCTTTTGCATTAGTTTTCTTGTTCCCTTGCCCGCTCTCTTTCTCGCTTTCCCCACGTTCTTTGCTATTCTCTTTTTGCACATCCTCTTCCTTCTCGCTCTCTACCTCTTCTGTGTTCTCGTCCTCCTCAGATCCTTCTTTCTGACTCTCTTCCAAAGAAGTCGTTGATACACTTCGTGACACGCCTTGCACTTTCTTTTGCTCTTGTGCTTTCTCTACGTCTTCACGCTCTGCCTCTTGTGGCGCTTTGTCATCACTTTGTTGCACGGATGGTGTGGCTGTAACGCGCCCTTCACGTACACTACTGTGAGACTTCTTGCTGCTCTTTTTGTCATTGTTCTGTGTTGCAGCTTCCTGGTGGACATCCTTGTTGCTACCATCCACTGTGGAGCGCTCGGTATGCGACGCTACTGCAGACTCTTGCGCTAGTGTACCATGCACCGGGAACACAACAATACTCACGGTGAGTGCCGTGAGTATGATGTGTGCATAGGAAGTAACGCGCCAATACTCACTAGTCTTCCACTCCATCATGTGACACCTTTCCGATAGCTTCTTGGTGTGCGCGACGCTGGCGCTCCACAAGCATCGCCTTGATTGCATAGGGCTCCGGCACGCGCCGAAAGAGGAAGCGCGTCTTTTCGGCAGCAGTCTGTACTTCCACATCGCCGTAGTTCAAGAGCGTTGGGATGAGGCCTTGCACCTTGCTGGTCACATCCTGCACAGTATGGAAATGCAACTCACTAACGTGTCGCGAAAACAAGCCCTTCTGTTCGATATTCACAACGCGCTGATCTGTCACAATCCATACATCCAGCCAATAGTCAATCCAGATTAAGAAGCCATAGAACCACAGAAAGATAACAACTGTGCTGTACACAAAGAGTACCAACGGCATGATATTGCGCACGCCCAACAATGCCTCAATATCACCCACAAAGAAAAGACCCACAAAGAGAACGCTTATCACAACAGCGATAAACATGTAGTGCATCGCGATGTCAAACCAGTGCCGATGAATCACCGACAGGATTTTCTCATCATCGTGCTGACCACGAAAATGATACTGCGAGAAATCATCAAAGTGATGTGTCATAAAGCATGCGCATTAAAATGTTCCAAAAGCATCTGTGCGTGTCTCCTCCAAGACATCATACGCCACCGTTTCCACACGCAAAAAGAGTGCCACCTGAATGATCACCAAAATAATTGTCACGCTGACAAACGTCACGATGGCGCGGTGTGCCAGCGCCTTGTTGATGGTGTAGACGCGCAGGTGGTAGACAATCATCCACGACAGCACGATGTAGATAATAATACTGATGAGGAGAAAAATGGTAATCATAGGTGTGAAGGTTACATCCCCAGTTTATCACGCATCGTGTGGTAGCGCTGCGGAATCTCTCTGCCGAGGTGCGCGAAGGCCGCCTCCAGTGCGACGCGGCCGCGCGGTGTCCGCATGATGAAGCCGCGCTGGATGAGGTAGGGCTCATAGACCTCCTCAATCGTGTATACCTCCTCGGAGAGCGCAGCAGCCAATGTCTTGACACCCACAGGCCCGCCGTGGAAAGTCGTGATGATTTTTTCCAGCAGCGCACGGTCCATCGCCTCCAACCCGCATGCGTCAATCTCCAGCAACTCCAGCGCATCCCGCACCACGTCACGCGTCACAGTGTCAAAGTCATGTGCCTGCGCATAGTCGCGAATGCGCCGCACGAGACGATTGGCCACGCGCGGTGTTTGCCGTGCACGCAGCGCAATTTCTGTCGCCGCATCAGCATCAATCGGAATCTCCAAAAGCCGCGCACTGCGCTGTACAATTTGCTCAATATCTTCCGGCGCATAGAACTCCAACCGATAGGTACTCCCAAAGCGATTGCGCAGCGGGTTGGAGAGTGCACCCATTTGCGTCGTTGCGCCCACGAGCGTAAAGCGCGGCAAATCCAGCTGCAGTGTCCGCGCACTCGGCCCTTTGCCCACGATAATATCAATCACACCATCCTCCATGGCAGGGTACAGCACCTCCTCCACCGTCTTGCGCAACCGGTGGATTTCATCAATAAACAAAATGTCACCATCCGAGAGGTTTGTCAGAATAGACCCCAGGTCACCAACGCGCTCAATCGCCGGCCCACTCGTCACCGTAATACCAACACCCATTTCCTTGGCGATAATGTGTGAAAGCGTCGTCTTACCGAGTCCGGCACTTCCGTAGAAGAGGATGTGGTCAATCGCATCACCGCGCTTCTTGGCCGCATCAATCACAATGCCGAGATTGCGCTTAATCATGTCCTGACCCACATAATCCTCCAGTGTCTCCGGGCGTAGCGCACGATCCACCGACGCATCATCACGCAAGAGGGTGCGCGCAAGAGGGTGTGTGGCATCTGGTGCATTATGTGCTGTTTCAATCGTCATACCGTTCTGTTATGCCAGATACTTGACAAATATATAAACCCGTGTTAGTATTCATTGTTGCGCTACCACAGGGTAGGCGCGACACGAAAAAGTTCTGAGAATTCTGTAGACCCATAGACTCTTCTATCTTTTGAGTTTATGCTGAGATATCATGTCCAGATCGGGCAGGATGGTTGCCATGCGTGCATGGTCTGCTGTGCTTCACCTCGACACGATATCTTTTTCCGAGACCACAGATCCCGGACCTGCGTCTACAGAATTCTCAGCGCTTTTTTATTATACCGCCTTTTTGTTATTAGCGCACTTCTGCAATTACTTTGGTCAACACCTCTGCGCCACACAGCTCATTGATGTGCCGCACAATCGCTGCGCGCCGCATCCAAATCTCCTGTGCCCACAATGCGCTCTCCACGGCAATAACGACGACGCTGCCGTGGATGCGTACCGCTTGCACCGCCACGGCGCCACGGCGCCCGTACTCAGCGCGGAGATACTGATTACACAGGTAGACAATCGTTTTGTCGTCAATATCACCCCTGCATGTGACTTTTGAGCGGTGACCGCGTCCGCGCGACTGCTGTACATCAGATTGCGCAGCCACACCGGTCGCCTGCGCGCGGTTTTTTTGTTGGTAGCGATCAAAATTGACAGACAATCGTTTCATACGGCAATAGAGACGCTACTTGCGAAT
>JALXES010000074.1:0-3058 GCA_027069365.1 Candidatus Moraniibacteriota bacterium
GGTTGTGGACAGCGTTTTCATCCACTACCTCCTGTGCAGAAACACCCCATGGCAGTGCGGCACCGTGCGCACCGGATGTTGGCGGGTTTGTTGCATAAGTATCGTGGCGCTCACCCACGCGAATGTGGTCACGTCCCTGAATGGCGTGATGCTCTCCCAAACGCTCACGCTGCGCACGCTGTACCAACAGGACAACACCGTAGATAAGCACACTGATGCAGATGACGGCAATGACGCCATTGCGCGTGCGCCTGTAAAATCGCCGGCGCTGCGCGCGCTGTCGCCTCTGTGTTTCCCGTGTGCGCTGTAGCTCTCTTTGCCGTGCAGACATTGTGTGTTTCTTGCCCATAATATTTCTCAGTTACAGACATTATTATGCGCAAGCTTGCGCAGCATTGCCCCACTCACACCGAGCAGCACGACAATCCCGACAACGCCGATCTCCATACCACGGTATGGGAGGAGAGCCGCTGCACCCGAGAGACCAAGCGCTGCCACAAGCGGTGCCAGGAGGAGACTGCTGCACGCAAAGCACCCGACGCCAAACAGCCCAAGGAAGAGTCCCGCACCACTTGCGAGAAAGCCCCGTCCACGAAAGAGTTGTGCCTGCGTACGATAGTATGCAACGGTGACAGTGATGTTCAGCGCAATCGCAAGAGGAAGTAGCACAGCAATAAACTGCTCAAGAACTGTAGCGCTTCCAAGTGACGCAATTGTGTAGTCAGAGACGACTTCCCACCGCCGTGACCACGGGATATTTGGCAGTGCAAAGAACGCTTGAAACATCGCAAGATGTGGCAGCGCGCGCAGGAGGAAAAATGCACCAAGCGTGCTGCCGACAAAAAGCGCTGCGTACGTTCTCTTTTGGAGGATGTTCTTCAGTTGCCGCACCATACGCTACTGCTGCAACAGCTCATCAATCGCACCCTGGACAACTTCCGCCGGCACTGCGCCCGGAATAACACGCACATCACCGGTTTTGTTGTTCTTGACAATCACACCGGGCGTTCCTGTCACACCGGCGTCCGAGCCACTTTTGATATCCTGCTTGATGTGTTCATCAAACTCCCCGGATGCGAGGCATGTTGTGAACTGTGGCACATTCAGACCAAGCGTCCCGGCAATCTTTGGAAGCTCGGCAACATCCAGACCCTTGCCGTTGGAGCGCGTCTTTGCAAAGACGGCATCATGGTAGGCATAGAAAGCATCCGTGCCACCCTGCTTGGCCGCACACTCAGCAGCGATGGCCTCCTGTGTTGCCAGTGGGTCGTGGAAACTCAGCGGAAAGTGGCGGTAAACCACATTGACGGTGTCCGGATTATTCTTCAGGATTGTCGGTGGCACCTGCGCAAACTTCTTGCAATACGGACACTCAAAGTCTGAGTATTCGTACAGTGTAATTGGTGCATTAGCCTTGCCGCGCACGTGGTCTTCCGGCGTAATTGGCGCCACATTCTTTGCGCGTGCGAGGCGCTCTCGTTCCCTCTGTGCTTGGTCTTGCTGCTGCGCTTCTTGCTGCTTTTGCTGATAGGCACGCAGCTGCTTCTCAAATTCCTCTGCCGTCAAACCAGCAGGCCCACCGGACGTACGCAGCGATAGCCCGAGAAAGACCATCCCGCCGGCGATAATGAGTGCGGCAAGAATGACCGTCATATTGAGCTTGGGAGATTGCGTGTGTGTCATATGGTTGTGTATTACTTTTTTACTATGCACTTTTGCCTTTTTAGTATATACTTGGGTGTATAGACCCAAGTCAAGTCCCCTTATCACCATTCGCTTCCCTCACAGAAAATATGATGCTTGCCAAAGACATTATGCGCGCTACCGGCATCACACGTGATGCATTGCGCCACTACGTAAAACACGGCCTCCTCACTCCGCGCATCTGTCCACGGAACGGGTACAAACAGTACACGTCTGCAGATATTGAGCGCATCCGCTTCATCAAGGACGCCCAGGCAATCGGCTTTACTATTGCGCAAATCAAGGAACTTCTTGCACACATGGAGACGGCCGCGTGCAAACATCAGTCCCTCCTCCCGTCACTGCGCTCACACCTTGAAGATATTAATGAGAAAATCGCCACGCTGCGCGCTATGAAGCGGCACATCACGCGCCTCATCAAAGACTTTGAGCAGCGCGACTGCACGGTAGAGCCAAGCGAGCTGCACATGTAGTGCATGTGGTATACTGGAAGTGTAAATCACTAACAGCACACACATGAGTGAGTTTGAAAAGGCTGTTGCGGCTGCAGTGGAGCAGCTGACAACGGATGCCAACGAGGGTTCTGTGGACACGACGCTCGTGGAGGCAATCGCCAAGGGTCTTGGCCCAAGCATCTACAATGCTGATGCGTCTACAGTTTCGTGCTCTGACAGTGAGGAGCTGGACCGCGTGCGTGAGAGTTTCGTCAAGGGCAAACTCGGCGTCGCTGCTGACGACGACAGCATTGACATGGCCATCATGGCGGTCTGCGAGACACTCGGCATGAGCAATCGCAACAAACTACGCATCGCGTTCTACTACTTGCTGACCAAGCACTTCGGCAAGGAGGACGTCTACGCAGCATAGCGCGCCCTCTAAGTATTTGGCAGAAAAAAGACGCCCGACCTATTGCGATAGGTCGGGCGTTTGTATAACACCTCCCTAATTATCTAGAAACTCCGCAATGCGTTCATGAACCTCCTTGTTCATAACGAGCTTTCGGTGCTTCTTGGTGCTGCGCACGTGCTGCACAGTGCCGGAGCCAGCGGGAAATGCGGCACTTGCCTGCGTTACAACACCGTCACCGTCAACCTTCCAGTTGCGCTGTGGCGCATTGAGAAGAAGAACGGACTGCGGATCACCGTTTGGCCAGCGTGTGCGCGCCTTGCATGGAACCACGCCAAGGTCACGCACGAGGATTTCCTTTGTCGTCGGCGTGTCAGTTCCGACGATATTCAACACCTCCGCACCTTGCGCAAAGAGCGCGCTTGCATTGGCATTGAGGTTCTCCAGCCACACGTTGTGCCGACATAACTCGGTGTACGCAACCGGCGTTGCCGTCTTCGTGAGAACA
>JALXES010000074.1:3068-4689 GCA_027069365.1 Candidatus Moraniibacteriota bacterium
GTATATCTGCACATACCGATAGTCGAACACGCTCGGTCCGGTGCCAATGTTACCATTAAACAGCGCACTGACATCCGTGCCAATCTGCGCCCACTTCATCACACTCAGCAGCGCTTCCTTGAGCATCACCTCACCGGCGCTTCCCGTCGCCTCACCGCCGTAGAGGTAGTATGCTTCCACGGTACCATGGTGAGGTGTGCCGACAAACACCGCTTTCCGCACAGCTGCACACAGTCCCTGCTGCATACATGCTCGCAGCACCAAGCCACCATAGCTGTGCGCTACAACAGCAATGGTACCGTCATCAGAATATGCTGCGAGTGCTCGGACCTGCGCATCCAGATAGGGTGCCAGCGTATCCGGTGCGTCCCGCCAATCATACGGGAATGTCCAGACGAGATGGTTGGCGTCTTCCAGCGCAGCGATGAGAGCATCGTATGTGCACCGAATGGGATCAATCTTCCATTGTGTCGGAATCTTTGTCCCGCACAGCATGCCGGGAAATTTTTTGTCAACATACGCAAGTGCTGACTCCATAGCATGCACATACTTTTTCTTTCCTCCCAGCAAATCTGCAGACATGGAGCCGAACATTCCCGGCATGACGAGCACCGGTATTCTCGCTTGTTGCTGCGGGGCTACCGTTGAGTCCTCGACACCGCTGTCTGGCGGCACCAGTGTCAGAGTGGTTGGCGTATCCACCTGACAACCACCGAAGAAAATGACTATAAATATACCAAAGAAAAATTGGATTTTCCGCATTTGTGCCCACCTCCAGGGGGCGTTGTTAAAAAAACACACCGACAGTGGTGTGCTTGTACTATATCACAATGCGCATAAAAGTCACGCTTTTTCTCACTCGCGGTCTTGTGTGCCCTTACCCGCCTGGCGTGCTTCTGTGCGTGCGCACAATCTGCACAAACATGCCGCCAGTGACGATGCTTACAATGACAATGGCTGCGATTGGTAGCCACGGTAGCTGTTGGAAAAACTGTCCGGCGTGCGTATCGCACCGGTCGCCAATGCCGTCACCGTCCATGTCACGCTGCAGACGGTTTGGCTCATCCGGGCAATTGTCTTTGCTGTTCATCACACCATCATGATCAAAGTCTTCACATGCATCGCCCGTGCCATTGCCATCCTCGTCCTCCTGTGCGGCATTTGCCACAGCAGGGCAGTTGTCCCGCGCATCCGGCACACCGTCACCGTCCCGGTCCGCCGGCACATAGAATGGATTGGGCACACTGCGTGCGCTGCGCACCGCATAGACATTGTGCCGCGCAAAGAAGTTTGGCGTGACATCACGTGGATACGCCAGTGTCACCGATCGGTCTGCATCAACATAGACATCATAGGCATGCCCGGGGTGTGCCACAAACCTGACAGCAGCCGGTGTCTCCACCTCACTGTGCTCCACAGGCCCAAATGACACTATACGCAGTGGTTGCGTGTGCGTCAGCGTAACGTGCAGCGTGTGCGCTACCGTTTCCGGGAAATGCACAACACCATACTGCTGCCCATTCATCACCGGCGTTGCAGCATCAAGCAGAAGCACTTCCGTACCATCAGTACGTGCAGCAGTGACAGAGATACTCTCCGGCGCACGTGTGTGTGGCGCGAG
>JALXES010000075.1 GCA_027069365.1 Candidatus Moraniibacteriota bacterium
CTCGGCCATACAGCTCCGCTTCGCATGAGTAGTAGTCATCAAGCACATAGACATCCGAATAGATTTCTATTGCGTCTTGCGCCTCATTGAGCTCCTCTGCTGTAATTGGCGCCTCTTTTGTGGCTGCCGCAGCATCCGGCGGTGGCCAGAACGATACGAGCGCTTGAATATCCTTATCTGTGCATTGAAAATCCGTAAATTTCCCATTTGGCTCTACAACATATCCGTCAGCCTTTGGATCAGCTGGCGTATCATAGGCCTGTGCGGCATAGTGCCAGGCATCCAACCCATTGAGGTTATCCCTGCGCTCCTTGAGTTGATCAAGTGTGTATTCCAGTGACTCCGGCGTCACGCACACCGGTGTGGCATTGCCCTCACAAATTGGTGTCCCACCATCCGGAAGGTCAAAAATCCCGGCATTCGCTGCGCCTGCATCAAGACCGACCTGTTTCTGCCGCGATTTGCATGTTGGCGCACCAACTACCTTACAGACATTAAACTGGTTGTCGCCTTGATTAATACTTGTTGTCACAATTGTTGTTGGCTTTTGCTCACCTTTCGCATCACCACCTTTACCACCAGCGCCACCGGCGCCACCGGCTCCTTCTGCTCCACCAGCGCCACCAGCGCCGCCCTCACCGCCCTTTGCCTCTATCTCGAGCTCACGATCACGATCTATGTTCTTTGTAATCTGCTTTGCTGAACACACCAGCGCGTCGTTTGCAATACACACCGGCACCTTGCCATCTACGGCGCACTTGGGAAAAATCTCCGCCGCATCAATGTTGTCAACAATCTCGTAGTTCTGCCCCGAGTTAAAGTCATGCAAGTAGTAGTAGTATGGGTTGACAGCTTCTGTTGCATTGCGCTTGTTGTCACCACCGGGAAATGCTACATAGCCATCCTGGTCATCATCGGGACCACCCTCCTGGTCCTGGTAACGAATATCAAAACCATCACCTGCGAGGATGCGCGCGGCCTCAATCTTCATGTCATTGATGTCATAGACGCCGTTACCATCGTAGTCACAGCTATTGCCACCAACCTCTGTTGTTCCATTAATCTCTACAAGTGATTTTGGGTTGTCGCTAACACACTTTGCGCGCTTCAAGTACCACGTAAAATAGAGCGAGTCTTTTGTGTTTGTAAAAAATTGCGCAAAAGCACGCGCGGTAATTTTCTTGCCCGGCTGCGGGTCTTGTGGTGAGAAGAGCACGCGTACTTCCGGCGCAAATCCCTTGTTGCCGGAGACATTCAGTCCTTCGCCAAGGTTCTGTACAGCGTCCTGATCAATGTGGTACCGCCGCTCCGCCTTTCCTAATTCTTTGTTAATGTTGATGCCCTTTGCAAACACCGGCGCAGCCGTCATCATAAATGCCTCCACGACAATGAGACACCCGAGCAAAGTTTTTTTGATGAGGATTTTCATGGCTCTCTATACACTAAAGACAAAGTCAAAAAATGAGTTACTCCTGAGATGTATCTTTTTATAGAATACCATAATTCACATTATCGGTACAGAATTTTACACAACGCGAAATATGCCCCACTTGCGTGCACTGTATCTGAGCACCATAAACCACACACTCATACTCACAATCCAGGACAACACCATACCAATAAAATGCTGCCCATATCCGCTGCCCGGATCCGCTGCATCACAATCAAATGCAACGCAGTTGATATTGTATTGCGGCGGGGCAAGTATGGCCGTAAGCCCCAGGAGTGTCACAATGGCAATCCAAATGCCCGGCAGTGCGCGCGCTACCAGGCCATACCGATAGACACCATAGGCTGCAAGCGGGATAAGCACAACATGGAGATGTAGTGAGGACAAGAGCATTCCCGGCCCCCATGTGCCAATTGCCTCTGTACGCCCAAAGCCGCCACCACCGAGGGTGAGTACAAAGTCTATAATCCAGAGAAACTGTGCCGGTACCGCTGTTGCAAGCACCACGGTCATCAAGCGCGCGCTCCGCAGAAAGAAGCCAAGCGCCACCAACATCATTGCAACATCGCAATACCATAGAACCGTTGCAAGCGGTACGCCGGCACGGTTATTAACGTATTGGTTTACAGCAACGCTTGCAGCTGCATAGAAACCAAGAATGATGTGTTCGTATGATGTGCTATTTGTGTGTTTGTGTGTTGCCATATCACATCTACATGTGGTTCATCGCAACAATGACTGTATCCACAATAAGCACGAAGAGTATGCTCACACCTATTGCATAATACACTGAGCGGCTGTAGTATGCTGTGAGCGCAGCAAATGGCGTCACAAGAGAAAGCACAGCTGTAAATGAATCCCACCCAAGCAGAAAAAGCATCACCATAAATTGCAAAGCAATTACCGCAATGCCGAGCTCTGTACGTAGTCCATTGGTAATGACACCAGCGAGAAAGAACTCCAGTGCAGCAATGTGTATGCCAACGAGAGAAACATATGCAACAAACAGCCAAAAATTGTCCTGTACCATTCGTGGCACCGCATAGGTATCACCAAGTGTCGTGAAGCGTATGGCCAGAAAGAACAGTACAAGCGCTGCCGCAAGTGATAACAGACTCCATACCGCACCAATGCGCCAATCTCCCATGCGCACACCAAAAATATCAGTCTTCTTCTGGAGAATAAATCGTGCGCACAGCCATGGCATGACAACGAGAAATGCAAGCGTCACAACAACGTTCTGAAAAATACCTTCTACCGGGAATGCTGTCTGCATTGCTGCACATGCAATAATTACCACGATGATAATGAGTGATTGTTTGGTCAAAGTCATAGTTATTGAGTGCTATAAACAAGTACCTGCACAGGCATTGTGTTTGTCACAGAGGCTGCCTTCCGCCACCTTCTATGGTAACACACGTCATCGCTTACGCCTCCATGACAGATTGCTGTGCTGCGGCATACATCACGCGCCGCTTCTGCGCTTGCATGGAGAGATATTTTTGCGCCATGTTCTTCTTGCGACGAGCGTGGTTCCACATGAGAGCAACAATGGCCATATTACCCAACAGGAACGGAGAGATGAGTGGCAACATGTCTGCAAGCAAAATGAGGAAACGCATGATTTTTGCATGCAGCGCGCCGTGGCGAAAATTAAAAATAACGATGTACACCACGAGTGGCAAACTAAGCAGGCTGATGGGAATACCAATGATAGGGATAGCGGCCGGCAAGTCAAAGAACACGTCCAGCGCAAATGCCACCATAAACGCGATAAACCACTGGGTGCGCTCAAACTCCGCAATGGCCGTGCGCGCACGCTCTTCCGACGCAACCTCCTGCGCCGATGGGCGCAGCGCCATGCGCACACTGTTGAGTTGTTGCATGGGTGATGCCATATCTTCACGTGCTTACGTACATCGTGTACTACTGATTGCGTGCCGCTTCCTCCAGCTCCAAATCACGCTTGGCTTGCTCAATCTCCAACAGCTGCCGTGGGTCGGATGTGATAATTTGGTCCTCACTATACGATGCGACAACTTTGATGGCGACGTGTTTCGTTCCGGCAAAGAGAATGCCCTCTCCCACGTTGCTCTCCAGCAGGAGGAACTTCTCATGGTCCGTCAAAAAGAACGTCTCGCGCACTGTCTCAATGGACGCCGGTGACTGCTTGAGCAACAGCTGCAGTGATGAGTTTGTCACAATCGGCCGCCCATACTGCGAACTCATGAAGTCTGAAATATCCTGCGTGATGGTCGTCAAGCCCGTGTAGTACTTGCGGCATCGCTTGGCAATACCAAAGAGGAAGCTTGCCGCATCTTCTTTTTGCATCATCACCCACGCCTCGTCCACAATCACCAAGCGACGGCGCAGCTCGGCACGCATCTTGTCCCAGATGAACTGCAGCGCGATATACATGGCAATCGGACGCAGCTCATCCTCCAAGTCGCGGATGTTAAAGACAATAAGCTGGCCGTTGACTTTGATGTTGGTGTGATTGTTCAGAAAGCCGGAGAAAATGCCATGTGTGTACTTTTCCAAGCGTGCCGCGAGCGACTCTGCACCTTCCATATTTGCCAAAATCTGTCCCAAGTCGGCCATCGTCGGGAATGCCTCGGGCGGCAGATTACTGAAGTCCACGTCTTCCGTAATGTCACGGATGGCATAGGTCTCACGCAGCGCGCTGTCCAGGATGGAGTCCTCCTCCGGTGTCGTGGAGCCCAGCATGATACGCAGCAAACCAATCAGCATGGCAATATTGGAGCGCAGCACTTCCGCCGGTGACTCATCCTCTCCAACGTTCGGCAGATCAAACGGGTTGATGAACGACTTGGACTTCAATGAGAGCTTGATAAACGTGCCACCCACCGTGTCGCTCAGGTGCTTGTACTCGTTCTCCGGATCAATCACAAAGACTTGCGTGCCCAGCATCATCGCGCGCAAAATTTCCAACTTCACTGCATAACTCTTACCGGCACCAGACTTCGCAAAGATGACCATATTGGCGTTGGCTTGCTTAAATCGGTCCAGAATAACCAGCGAGTTATTGTGGCGATTGATGCCATAGAGGATGCCATCATTGGACGACAGTGTGGACGAGACAAACGGGAACGTCGTGGATAGCGGCTGTGTATTGAGGTTGTTGCCCACATCCAGCTCATCATTTGCCAGTGGGAGCGTTGAGGCAAACCCCTGCTCCATGCGCAGCACCGCCGGCTTGAGAAACACCA
>JALXES010000076.1 GCA_027069365.1 Candidatus Moraniibacteriota bacterium
TCAACCGGATGTGGGGACACTCGGTGTGATGATTATCGTTGCCGGCGTGATGTTTTTTGTGGCGGGAGCGCGGCTGACACATCTTGCAGCGCTTGCACTCGGTGGCGTTGTGGCACTGGGAGCGCTTATCAAGGCGGCCCCCTATCGCATGGAGCGCTTCATGACCTTTCTGGATCCCAGTCGCGATCCACAGGGTGCGGGATACCAGGTCATCCAGGGACTCATTGCCGTGGGCTCCGGAAGTGTGTGGGGGCGCGGTTTTGGACATAGTCTGCAGAAATTCAACTACTTGCCGGAGCCGGTAGGGGACTCCATCTTTGCAGTGATTGCCGAGGAGTTGGGCTTTGTTGGTACGACACTTTTGCTTCTTGCTTTCGCGACGTTTGCCTACTATGGCTACCGTACGGCACTGCGTGCACCGGACATGTTTGGGCGACTTGTGGCAACGGGCATTACCACGTGGATTGTTGTGCAAGCGTTCTTCAATATTGCCGCAACAGTTGCGCTGATGCCGTTGACGGGCATCCCGCTGCCGTTCATCAGCTACGGTTCAACGGCGCTTGTCATCACACTGAGTGCTGTGGGCGTGCTGCTGAATATTGCTGCGCGCAGTCGTGCCTAGATGTGTTATACTGGAAGATATAATACTCCATGCTCTATGATACATGTTCTCCTGACAGGTGGTGGTACGGGTGGGCACACCTATCCACTCATTGCTGTTGCGCGAGCGTTGCGCAAACAAAACGGTGACGCAGACACGGTTCTGCGCTATATCGGTCCCAAAGGTCCCATGATGGAGGCGGAGCGTGCGGCATTTGAGGCGGAGGGCATCCCGGCAACATTTATCTCCGCCGGCAAAGTGCGCCGCTACGCCGCGTTGCAGAATGTCATTGACCCATTTCGCACGCTGTGGGGGATTGTGCAAGCGCTGTACTTCCTCGTGCGTGATGTGCCGGATGTGGTATTTGCCAAAGGTGGCTATGGTGCTGTGCCGGTCGTTGTCGCGGCGTGGCTCTATCGCATTCCTATCATGATTCACGAGTCAGATGCCGTGCCCGGTGTGGCCAATCGCATGATGGGGAAACTTGCACGGCGTATTGGGATTACCTATCATCATGCCGAGCAGTACTTCCGACGTCGCAAAACAGCGCTTGTGGGTGTGCCCGTGCGAGAGACGGTGCTGCACGGTGATGCGGCACGTGCGCGGGAGCGCTTTCACCTCATGCAAGAGCGGCCGGTTGTGCTGTTCATCGGCGGCTCGCAGGGCGCGCGTGTAATCAACAAGGCGGTGATTGCCGCGCTCCAACAGCTCCACGAACGCGTGCAGGTTGTGCATCAAACCGGTGAGAAGAACTATGATGATGTTGTGCATGCTGCGGCGCGCAAGGGTTTCAAGGCGGGACGTGATGGCTACACACCGGTAGCGTTTCTCACGCCGGAGGAAATGGGGGATGCACTGGCAGTGGCGGATATTGTCGTTTCGCGTGCCGGTGCAAGCGCGATTGCAGAAATTGCAGCATACAAGAAAGCCTCCATTCTCGTACCACTGAACCTCAGCGCAAATGATCACCAACGGATGAATGCCTATGAGATTGCCAAAGTGGGCGGTACAGTTGTATTGGAGGAGACAAATATCGGTCGCGCGATGCTTACGAAAACAATTTTCAACATTCTTGATAACCTGGAATTGCGTACAACGCTGGAGCAGCGCATTGCCGCATTCTACCACCCTCTTGCCGCAGATCGCATTGCGAAAGGCTTGCTGGAGATGGCGGATGTCTAGCGGGCGATACGAGTGCCGGGCGCTGTGTTGTGCCTATAGTAGGTGGCATGTGCCCCACCAATAAGAGCAAAGAAAATCCACTGTAGCGGTGTGGAGCGAAAGATGTGGTCACTGAGTGATGCAACAGCCAGAGCCGCCGCCAAAGCAAAGAGAATCAGAAAAATATCAGAGGCTTCTGTGCCGCGCGTGTGCCACGCCACATGTGCGAGCGTACCAATGACCCACACCGTGAATGCTGCAAAGATGCCCAAGCCAATCCAGCCGCCCTCCACAAAGGCGCGGACGTACTCGTTGTGCGGGTCAGTTGAACCAAAGCGATTGCCACGCACACTCTCCGCTACGACACTGAACGTGCCAATGCCGTTGCCGTAGTGCGCGCGGCCATCGTCAAGTGTGCGTTGGATGGTGTCGTCCCACAGCCCAAGACGCCACGTGATGGAGCTGTCAACGCTAGGATGGAGCGCCTCTGTTACACGTGCGTGAAATGCCGGAACGGTGGCATAGAGTACGAGCGGTGTGATGACCATCAGCGGCAAGAGTCGCGTAAAGCGCGTGGCCGCAACGACCAGACTAAACACGGCCAGCGCAATCCATGCGACACGAGCAAATGTCAACAGAATTGTCATCACGTAGAGTGCAATGGCAATACGCGCCCACTGGCGTGCGGTGCGCGATGGTGTGATGCGCAGCAGGAGTGCACCGACGGCAACCATAGCAACGAGGTAGGTGCTGAAGATATTGGGGTGCGCAAACGTCCCGTAGACGCGCGGCACGTCAAAGACGATGTCTGTGTAGCCACTTCCTGTGAGAAACTGTATGAGCGCTGCACCCAAGGGAATGACTGAGCCGATGAGAAGCACGCGCAAAAGCTTCTCAAAGGAGTTGTGGGTTGTGATGGTTGTAATGGCGAGGATGTAAATGGTAAAAATAGTGAGCATGCGCAGTACTTCATAGAGTGTTGTGGTCAGTGGTGTTGGGCTGACGGAGATAGTGATGCTGCCAAGTGCCCACACGATGAGAAGTGCAAACACACCGACAAGCGGTGTGCGCGCAATGTGTTTGCGCTCACGTATAATGATAACGACGGCAAGCACGGCTACAGCGACGCCCATCATCTGAGACGGATTAAGGGACAGTGTTTTGCTGAGTGGTATCGTGAAGTAGGCGTCTGTGGCATCAATGCTCATGCGCACAATCAGCAGTCCAAAGAGCAAGATAACCGGTGCGGTAAATGCGGTAACCACACCGAGAAGACCTGTGGCTACAACAAGACCCAGAAGTGGTGAGGCTCCGACAATGCCGGCGATAGAAGCAGAAAACAAGCCAACAACGCCGGCAATAATGACGCTGTGTGGCAGAGTGAAAAACGACAGTGAGAGGTGATTTGACATGGTTAGTAATATCCACTATAGTGAACAGTTAATGTAATCATTTTTTTCGTATATTGTCAATACCATGAAGGTACTTCTGATTGATAAATTCCACTATCGGTTTGGTGGCGCGGAGCGTGCGTACTTTGATACGGCGGATGTGTTGATGGCGCACGGGCATGATGTGGCATTTTTTGCCATGCAGCACCCGCAGAACGAGCCAACGTCGTGGTCGCGGTTTTTTGTCTCGCAGGTGGACTATGGGTGCGACGACTACACGCTGTGGCAAAAAGTGCGCATGGCAGCGCGCATGATCTGGAATCGTGAAGCGCAGAAGAAGCTGGAAGCACTGCTGGAGGAATTTCGCCCGGACGTTGCGCATCTGCACTTGATTTACCACCAGCTCTCGCCGTCCATCATCTGGACACTTGCCAAGCACCGCATCCCGATGATCATGACACTGCACGATTATAAGCACATCTCGCCAAACTACAACCTCTTTGTACGCGGCAACGTGTGGGAACGTGCGCCATACCACTGTGTGGGGGATCGGTGCGTGCGTGACAGCGTGGTGGCAAGCGCTGTGTGCACGCTTGAGCACTATGTGCACGCATGGCTCGGCACATATGCAAAGGTCAATCGCTACATTGCGCCAAGTCGCTTTTTGATTGAAACCTCCAAGCGGCACGGCTTCACGCAGGAGATTGCCTACGTGCCACAGCCGCTGTCACCGGCGGAGTTTTCTATGCCACAGTATCCGCGTGAGGATTACATCCTCTACATTGGACGGCTCTCACATGAGAAAGGCGTGCGCGTGCTGTTGGATGCGTTTGCCGCGTCGCGTGCACCGCGACTCATCGTCGCCGGCACGGGACCGGACGAAGACGCGCTCAAAGCGCATGCACAAACGCTGCCCGGTGCCGCGCGTATCACGTTTGCCGGCTTTGTTGCCGGCGCAGCACTGACGGAGCTCGCGCAGAAGGCGCGTGCGGTGGTTGTGCCGTCGCTGTGGTATGAAAATGCACCATACGCACTACTGGAAGCGCTTGCTGCCGGCAATGTCGTCATCGCGGCTGCCAGCGGTGGCATCACAGAACGCATTGTACACGGCAAAAACGGCTTTCTCTATCCGCCACGAGACACGCAGGCACTGACGCGTCTCTTGGATGCACTATCGGATATTGATGACGCGCGCATACGCGCCGCCGCCCGCGCAAGCGTCGCCAACCTCACCCACGAGCGCTACTACACGGATCTCATGACTGTCTACAGAGATGTTGTGCATCTTGCCAAACGCGCAATCTAGTGGTAGAGTGTCTGTAGCAGGTGGGAAACTGCTTGTTTGGTGTATGATTTGTCGCATGAGTCATCACCAGCACTACGCAAACACTTTCTCGCCATGGCAAGTATAAATTTTTGTCTAACGCAATAAGAGCATGACAGTACCAAAACAGCGCCGTACCAGAGAGCACCGTCGTGACCGCAAG
>JALXES010000077.1:0-421 GCA_027069365.1 Candidatus Moraniibacteriota bacterium
GCGCGCGTACGCGATGTTTTGTCGCGGATCCAACAGCTTCTGTGCTGTCAGTCCCGCGTACTTCACCCGACCAGGTAAGAGTCGGATTTGGAATACTCCATACGAGGAGTATTTCGTGTGCGTGTCCCCCACACGCGTCGGATCCAGGCGACTTTCGCAGTGCGCTATCGCCACTGCCGTGTCCGGATCATCCGGGAATGTCTCCCGGATGAGACGTTCAATCGCATCTCGGTCAAGTTGTTGTTCATCACCACACTTCACAACCTGTAGCGAGCACGGGTCCGGCGCCGTGTATTCTGATTCCGACACCTCTGCCGCGACCGCGACATCAGTGTGCAGTGTGATGACCTCACGCGCATCTGTATTCAGCGCGTTTGCCGCGATGTAGATACCAATCGCAGCCATGAGAATGTATCTCATA
>JALXES010000077.1:431-4638 GCA_027069365.1 Candidatus Moraniibacteriota bacterium
TCTCATATGAGCATGTTTTCCGGCGTTACGCGACGCCGTTAACGCTCACCCTACAACCAAAAAACACTGGGTTTTCCCAGTGTTTTAGCGTTTTTTTGAACTACTACTCCCGTCAAGAGAGTGCTAATTTCGCTGTAACTCTACTTCACCACCACGCGCGCCGGGCGCAGGACTTTGTCGCCCATCATATACCCTTGCGCGACAACCTTGGCAATTTTCTGTAGTGCGTCGCTGTCTTTTTTGTCGGCACTCTCCTCCTCTTCTTTCTCTGCATGCTCTGACGCATCTGTACTGTCGTGTACCGCCTCGTGGCGCGCCGGATCAAACACGTCGCCAACCGTCACCTCCATCACCGCCACACCGCTTTCCGCCAGAACATCATTCAGTTGCTTGTGGATGTAACTCAGCCCCGTTACCCACGGACTGTTGGCGTGCTCCGCCGGCACGTGCGCAACGGACGCCTGGAAGTTGTCCAGCACCGGCAGCAGTCGCGTGACCAGGTCCTGTGCCGCATACTGCGCTTGCGTCTTGGCGCTCTCCGCCTGCCGCTTCTTGTAGTTATCAAAATCCGCCAGACACCGCTGCCACCCGGCGAGCGCCTCGCTCTCACGCAGTCGCGCCTGAGCTTGTGCCACAATATCCTTAAGCCACGGTTTGATTTCTTTGTGCGCAGCGATTTCCTCCGCGCTAAGCCACACATATTCGCTGTGCTCTCGACTCACTGTCACGTCCGTCGTCTCACAGAGTGCCAGATAGCTCACAAGCAACCGTGGAGCTGCTAGATCCGGTCCATACCCTGAGAAGTCACGCGCACCCAAAACGCTGTGTATCGTCGCTCTCACACCAGCCTCCTCCCGAATCTCTCGCAAGAGCGCTTCCGCCGGCACCGTCTCACCCACATCAATGTGTCCCCCAAAAATGTCCCAGGGTCCATACTTCTCATAGAATTCGCTTGTCGTCTCCGCAACCTTCGCAATGCAGAATTTTCCCGTCGCAACGTGATACAACGCTGCACGCTGCGTCACAAAGAACCGTGCAGATTTTTTCCGCACATCACTCTTACTTCCGTTCTTTTCTTCTGTTGCTTTTGTCATAACTCTATTCTCTTAATGTTACATATAAGCATCATTGCCGCAGAAATATTACATGACAACAATAATCGTTACCGCCGCCGCACCGCCGAGGAACTTCTTCACGTAGTCAATCAGCGACTTGTTCTTGTCGTACTTCATATTCTTCGGCCCAATGAGCGCGACAATGCCCTCCTCGTCACCGTTGCGATATTTGCTGACAACCATCGCATAGTTGCGCGTCTTGGCCAGTGGATTCTCCTCGCCGATGTAAATCTGCGTTTCTCCCTCCGGCAGTTCGCGCATCAGTGTGTCGCATCGCTCATCAATGTAGTCCAGCGTCTCCGCGATGCGGCACAAATCATCCACATTGTCGCGATCCACCTGAGCGAGCAAATTGCGCAAGCCAAAGTCACTAACCTCGCCCGTCTTGGCATTGACAATAACTGCCGCGCAGTTCCCCACTGTGGAGAGCAGTTTTGCCGTTGTACGCATCAGCCGCGTATTTTGCGCTTTGAGTTTCAAAAGCTCTTTCTGGAGCTGCTGTTGCTCACGCTTGGAGAGTTCTCGCTCCGGCATAATCTCCTCCACAAAGTACCGGAACCCCTCGTCCGTCGGAATGCGCCCGGCGGATGTATGCGGCTGGTAGAGCATTCCCTCGCGCTCCAGCGCCGCCATATCCGCGCGCAGCGTCGCACTGGACACATCAAAATTGTACGCCTGCGTCAGCACAGCCGACCCCACCGGCAACCCCGTCTTTGTATACTCCTTGATGACCGCTGAGAGAATTTTGATTTGCCGCTCGTTCATCATGCTCTTTTTACAGATATGTCACATCTATTATACAGGTGAGTATTGGCACTCGTCAAGCGCGAGTGCTAGACACAAGATGGCTTAAAGGCGGACACGTTGTGCCCGCCTCTTCCTCTTTCTAGGAGTCTTATTGCATCCATGCCGGTTGAGGAATTTTCTTTCCGCGCGCTACCGCTTTCTGATAGTAATGCCGAAACTTCTCCCGCTTCTTCTGAATTTCCTCAGGAGTGAGCTTCTTCGGCTCGGGCTGCCGCACAGCATGGCACGAGACCTTCTTCCCACGTTTTTTCTTTTTCTTCACAGAGACAATCTCTGGTAGCAAGACATCCCGTGCCTCACTGTGAATTCGCGCCTTACGCTTAGCGCTGAGTTTATCCTTGTCAGCTTTGGCAACTAATTGGCGGTTATTGAGTCGCACCCAATATAACGCTAAATGCCGGCGACCACTTTTTCCTGCTGTTTCAATTGCCAAGAGGCGTTCCGGGCGGTTGTGCGTGATAGTGACGCTATCCTGTTTGCGCCACTGATTGTTTCTATCCCGCACAAATAGTCGCACAGTGCCGCGCTCACGACATGGGATGAGCTCCCACATTGTGGTGCGCACACCATTCTCCGTACGCTCTGCAATCAAAGCATTCCTGATGTCCTCTTCAACATCATCCACCTTCTTTGGGATGATGACAACATTATTTTTTTCAAAAAAAATCCATGCCTTTTGTTGCATGTTTCCTTCTCCTGTTGGTTGTTAAAGACATTTCCACCCTACCACACAACCCCCTAAAAAGTCAAAGCCGCGCACATTCTGTACGCGGCTCATCATCATGGAAGAGTTTTTAGTTGAATCTATACCTTCCACCCATTCTGCATTTTTTTTATTTCCTCCTTAGCCATCTCTATCGTTATTGGCTCATTATCATAGAGATTACCTTCCCGCACTTTCGCCAATCGCAGAGCGTCACCCATACGAGTGACTTTATACATTCTATTCTTGTAAGGAAACTCAAACGACTCCCTCTTCATAAGAAAGATGCACAGATGCAGGTGGCAATCAATATACGCACGCTCTTTGTACACATCTCTTATGAAGTTAACCACCTGACGCGGTACATCGGCGAGTCTTACAAGACAGATGCTGCTATTGGCATACTCCTTGCCATCCTCTCTCACGAGAGATATCCCACCTCGCTTTCCAGACCTTACAGTCAGAGCATACTTTCTCATATTCTTCTCCTCTTCAATTTTTCCGGGACGGGATTGTCACCGGACGGACCCCACGGGTGACACCGTGAGATCCGTCCGGCTCCAAGCCACAGCCCTTTAAGTACACCAAAGCGCTCAACCGCCTCGTAGGTGTACTGCGAGCAACTGGGAAAGAAACGACAGTGCCGCGTATACGGAAAGACCTTCCCCAGAAACCCGTGGTCCAGAGAGAGCGTCTTCTGGTACGCGCGAATTGCCACAAGAACGCTGCACTGCGGCAGTTGTGCCACATTTTTAAGCAACCCTACTCCAATGCGATTATACGTCTTTCGCTGCATAGTGTCAATGGTCATCCTGTGCTTTGTGCACGGCAGTGGTAAACGCCTCGCCGCGCGCCGCAAAGTTCTTCCACAGATTGTAACTCGGCGCACCCGGCGAAAACAGACAACTGTGCCCGGGTCGCGTGTGCGACAGCGCAAAACGCACCGCTTCATCAAGGTTTGTCGTTTGCAGCACGGCCGCACCCGGCGGCGGCGTAACACGCACACCGGTGTCCGGCAGCTGCACCACGGCACGCACGCCGCACTCTGCGAGCACCGCATTCAGCGCCGCATAATCATAGCCACGATCTTGCCCGCCAACAATCAGCGTGTCCACATCGCCCAGTGCGCGCAGTGCCGCAATCACCGACTCCGGTGTCGTGGCAATCGCGTCATCATAAAACGTCACACCGCTAATCGTCGCTACGCGTGCGAGGCGGTGCGGCAGCGGCGTGAAAGTCGCAACCGCGCGCGCCGCTGCGTCCGGCGTAACGCCATAGTGCGCGGCAACCGTCCACGCCGCGCGAACATTGGATACATTGTGTTCCCCCGGCAGCGTCAGCGCGTCGCGTACCGGCGCCGGCACCGGCGCAAACGCCTGCACGGTTGCCAAACTCTCGCGCGCAAGTGCCGCAACGCGCGCGTCATCGGCGTTGTATACCAGCATGTCACGCGCACACTGATTGTGCACGATGCGCGCCTTGGCGGCATAGTACGCGTCCACGCTGCCGTGGTGGTCCATATGCTCGGGAAAGAGATTCAGAAACACCGCCGTGTCCGGCGCCTCGTCCAGCGTCTCCAGTT
>JALXES010000078.1 GCA_027069365.1 Candidatus Moraniibacteriota bacterium
CGTTGCCACACCAAAGAACGGCATGTCATCATGCAAATACGTGGGCAGCAAGAAGTCTACCAAGTACTATCCGCCAACATGCAGCTTTGCCAAGCGCATCGCACCAGCAAATCTGCGGTGCTTTACTTCCGACGAGGACGCGCAGCGCAAGGGTTACGTGCGCGCGGCGGGCTGCTAGTGTATAATCAATATCAATAATACTAAGCAAAAAATATGGAACATCACAACAACATGTACGTCATCTCACTGGGCGGCTCACTTGTCGTGCCAAATGCGCAAGGCAGTGATGGTGTGGACACGCAGTTTGTCAGTGCTTTCCGTGATGTCATCATGCAAAAGATTGATGAGGGCTATCGTTTCGCGATTGTTGTTGGTGGCGGACGCACGGCGCGCTCCTATGTGACATCAGCGGTGGCGATTGATGCGACGATGACAGACGAGGACAAGGATTGGATTGGCATCCATGCAACGCGTCTGAATGCACACTTGCTGCGCACGGTGTTCCGTGCCGTTGCGCACCCGCGCATCAATGACAATCCGCATGATTTCGCGGAGTTTCGCGATTGCAAGGAGCCGGTGGTGATTGCGTCCGGGTGGCGTCCGGGTTTTTCAACAGACTTTGACGCGGTTGTGCTGGGACACAATCTCGGCGCGCAAACTGTTATCAATCTCTCAAACATTGACTACATCTACGACAAAGATCCACACACGTACGAGGATGCGCGCAAGATTGAGCGCATGTCGTGGGCGACGTATCGTGCGCTCATCGGGACAGAATGGAAGCCGGGGATGCACGCGCCGTTTGATCCGGTTGCGTCGCGCTTTGCTGACGAGCATGCAATGAATGTGGCAATCGTGAACGGTGACGACCTTGCACACCTGACCGCCTACCTGGAACACCGTCCATGGCAAGGCACGCTGATTAGTAATGAAAGCGACGGGGAGGCATAGGTGTGTTGAGAAAATATGAGAGGAGGAAGCGATAAGCCAGGCAAGTGGACGCCACGTTGGTATTGACAAAAATGTTGGTCTGTGATAAAAATATATGTTCTGGAGAAGAGTAGGGGTTTTATCACGTGATATCATTTTTTATGAAAGACATGCTTCCTTTGACACAGCTCTTTACGCGTCGGCGTCTCGGGTTGGCCGTGCTTGTGGGATTGCTGTGCGCAGCCGCTGCATTTGTGGTGATTGTGACGACAACGCCACGCTCGCTGGCGCGCATGGACTTCCTGATTGTCCAAAACACCAAAACAAGCGACTTCTATGCGCTGTTTAAGTCATCGGAGTTTCTGAGTGAAATTCTCGTGGATGCGGTGCACACGGAGCGCTTCATTGAGCGCGTCATGATGACGCCGGGTGGAAAAGTGCTTCACTTGCCGGCAGATACAAAAAAGCGCCTCACGGCGTGGCGCAAGATGGTTGACGTCTCACAGCGTCACAAATTGGGGCGTCTGGAAATTATCGTCTATGGCGATCGGGCGCATGATGTGAGGATGATTGCCAACGGTATTGCTGATGTACTTATCCAGCAGAACAGTGCATTCCGCGGCGGTGCGCAAAATGATGTGGAAGTGCGACTTCTGACGGGTCCCGTCATAGAGAGTAATCCATCGGTGCAGAGCATCATTGTAACGCTGCTCATGAGTTTTTTCTTTGGCGTAGGCGCTGTCTTTGCCGGAGCGTATGTGCGGATGAGCCGTGCTGCTTTGGCGCGACCACTCCATGCACCAACCGGGACGGTGGTATCATTTGATGATACACAGCGCCCATCACAGACAGCGCTGGAGTGGGAAGAGTCGTTTCAGACGATTGCACAGAAGTTGCAGCGCTTGACAAAGGACGCGGATGGTGCGGCAGGGCGCACATCGCAGGAGAAGTAAACCTGCGCAAAAGACGCAGAGAAATCACACATCAAAAAACACCCACCGATTTTTGGTGGGTGTTTTTGTGTAACATTTGCTCCTAGGCAACGTCTGCAAGATCTGAGAGTGTCTTCTTCGTGACGTCCTTCTTGGCCTTTGCGGCCTTCTTTGCATCCTTCTGCTTGCTCTTGGCCTGTGCAGCGCGCTCGGCAAGCTTTTTGAAGCGATCAACGCGTCCTGTGGAGTCAAGAACGGTGCGCTTGCCCGTGTAGTAGGGGTGTGATGCGCTTGAGACCTCAAGGCGTACGAGGGGGTATGTCGTGCCGTCAATGTCAATGGTGTCGCTTGTCTCGGCTGTGGATGATACGATGATGTACTGATCCACAGACAAATCATGAAACACGACGGGACGATACTCTGGATGGATGTCCTTCTTCATAGGGATTATGGGTAAATTAAAAACCATGAGTGGCTAACGATGACTACTATACCATGCGGATGAAAAATTGACAAGAGAGCGTTCTTTGGCTATACTCGAGAAGTAATATCTTTGCACGGTTGCAGATAACACACAGCCATTCCTGTCCGCTTTGGCGGATCGGTTGTGATACAGCTGTCCGTGCGGTTTAAGGATAAAGAGCTATGACAGAAGAACAGACTGCCGCGGATGTTGCGGAGGCAACGCCTGTGGCAACGGCACCCACACTGAAGGATTTCTTTGTGGATGCAAATGTAGCGGAGTTTGATGACTCCCTGGAGGCGCTACTCAAGGCCGGTGCGCACTTTGGGCACCAGAAGTCGCGCCGTCATCCACGTATGATGCCATATATTTTTGGCGTGCGCGGGACGGTGACAATCATTGACCTGGAAAAGACGCAGCAAGGATTGCGTGAGGCACAGGAGTTTCTGACATCTGTGCGCAAGAGTGGCAAGAAAATCCTTTTTGTGACAACAAAGAAGCAGATGGTGGACTTGCTCCAGAGTGCGGCGCAGCGTGCCGGCGAGCCCTATGTTGTAGAGCGCTGGATTGGGGGGACATTCACGAACTTTCCACAGATCCGCCGTCGTGTGCGTGCGCTGGTACGCATGGAGGAAGATGCCGCCAAAGGCGTCTTTCAGAAGTACACCAAGTTGGAGCAGCTTAAGAAGCAGGAAGAGATTGAGAAACTCAATCGCAAAATGGGTGGGCTGAAGAATATGGACACACTCCCGGGTGCGATTGTCGTCGTAGACGTCAAGTCTGACGCGTTGGCAGTACGAGAGGCACGTGCCGCCGGTGTACCGGTTGTGGCGATTACGGATACAAATGTTGACCCGGGTGTGGTGGATTATGTAATCCCCGCGAATGATGATGCGATTTCCTCCGTTAAGCTTATTCTCGGCCTGCTGCTCAAGGCACTTGAGAATGTTGTGCCTGTGGCGCCAGAGCCAAGAGATGCGCAGAAGCGCTCGCCACGTGCACGTCGTGCGCACAAGGAACGTGCTGCCAAGGAAGCAGTGCAGAACAACGCATAATCAATCACTGAGACAAAACTATGTTGGAAGATATCAAGAAACTACGTGAAGAAACCGGTGCCGGCGTTGTTGACGTCAAAAAGGCGCTGGACGAAGCCGGTGGTGACATGGATGCAGCACGCGATTTGCTGCGCAAGCGCGGGCAAGCCAAGGCACTCAAGAAGGCTGACCGTGCAACGAGCGAGGGCTTCATCGGTGTCTATGTTCACTCAAATGGCAAAATGGCCGGTATGGTGAAGTTGCTATGCGAGACGGACTTTGTGGCACGTAACGATGAGTTCCAGAGCCTTGCTAAAGATCTCGCCATGCACGTGGTTGCCAGCGCTCCACAGGTGATTGCGCCGGAGGATGTTGCGGAAGATGCTGTTGCAAAAGAGCGCGCAATATGGGAAGAGCAGCTTGCCTCCGAAGGAAAGCCGGCAGAAATCATGGCAAAGATTATGGAAGGGAAAGAGAAGAAATTCCGCGAAGAGCAGGCACTACTTACGCAGGCATTTGTCAAAAACCCTGAGCAGACGGTCCAGGATGTCATCACAGAGGCGATTGCAAAAATCGGAGAAAAGATTACAGTTGGTGACTTCATTCGGTTTGACATCTAGGAACTGTGCTATGCACCACATGCAAAAAACACTATGACACCGACACTCTTCCACATCATCATTCCACCGGTTATTGCAAGTGTGTGCATCGTCCTTATCATTCTTATCTTTCGGCGCTCACACAAGAGGTGTGTGAGCGCACCGGGGGATGCAGCTACGCAGCAGAATGCGGCAGAAGTTACGGAAACCCCTGATGGCGCTGTTGCGGTAGGTATCACCCGCGTGCCCGGTGATACTGTGGCTCTGCCGACAAAGGTACAAAAGCAACTCTCCGAAGAGCCCTCAGCAGATGAGCAAATTGCCGAGCGTGAGAAGATGCTCATTAAGCGCATTGCGGCAAATCCGCGTGACGTGGAAGCGTATGATCTTTTGGGGCAGGTCTACCTCGTACAAGGCAATCTCACCGATGCTGCGGAATGCTTCAGTCAAGTAGTTGTCTTTGACCCACGCAATCTGCGCGCTGTAGAACAGCTTAACAAAATTAAAAAAATTACACGGCACACACAGGAGAACGCTGATGCATAGGCACACAGTCAGAGCTGTGCTACAATAGCAAAAGCACTCCGGGGCGCGTATAGCAGAGGAATAGTCGAATATTCACAGCGGAGGCATCTTGTGCTAGAATACTGCATGTACGCCCTTTCGCTCAGTTTCCGCC
>JALXES010000079.1:0-4184 GCA_027069365.1 Candidatus Moraniibacteriota bacterium
ACGCGCAATCTCATGCCGCCCAACAGCACCGCGCAGCGCTGTTGGCGCGGTGGTGCCGATGCCGATGTAGTTGTTGGTACTGTCAATATGCAGCGTGTCGGTGTCAAAGGTGTAGTCTCCGGTGGCGGTGTCGCCGGTGTTTTTGAGGAAGTCGTCGGCGATATTGGCGCTTGGGATGGTGTCGTTGTCGGTGAAGATGTTGGTGGCGTCGCTGATGGAGCTCTCCAGGTTGGCTTCGGTGATGGTGGAGGTGAGGTTTTTGTTGGCGTCGGTTGCGACCAAGCGCGATGCTGTGAGGTCGGAGACTGTGAGGTCGGCAAGTGTGGTGGTGCCGGTAACAGTGAAATCACCACCAACGGAGGCGTTGCCTGTGGTGGTAAGCGTGTCAGTGGTTGTGCCACCGGTAATTGTTGCACCTCCGGCAAGTGCGGTTACGCCGGTGACGCTCAGTGTGCTATTGACAACAGCCGTGTCCGTCGTCAATCCGGTGAAGGCGCCCGTGCCGGATGAAAGGCCGCCAGTCACAGAGACGCCCCCGACCGTCAACACCGGCGTGGCAACACCACCGCCGGTCACTGTGGTTACCTGCCCATCGGCATCACGTGTCGTTACGCTGCGTGCTGTGAGCTTGATGGTGTCGCTGATATCATCATCGGTAATCGTCTCGTCGCGAATGGCACGGCTCGTGACTTCGTTGTCATCAATGTTGTCACTGTGAATGGCGTGACGCGCAATCTCATGCCGCCCAACAGCACCGCGCACAATATCCAGCGAGCCATCGGGCTTGATGCGAATGTCACCACTGCGCAAGCTCTTGTGCGCAGGTCGAAACGTGGCACGCGTCGCAATTGCTGAGAGACGCAGCGCTGTTGTGCCAGGCGTACCATCAAATGAGATAACCGTGCGTGATGGTGCGGCAGGAGAGTGTGGCACCCTGACAGATTCGCCCTTCACAACCGGCGAATATGGTGTGTTTGGCGGCGCCACAGGTGCAGCATCGCCACGTGTGACGACCGATGTCTGCGATGTTAGCACATATGCAAATCCATACGAAAACAGTCCAACCGCCATTGCAGCTGCTCCAAATCGTGTGATGATGTTTAGGAGAGGAGTTCTCATGCTATGTGCTGTGTGTTTTTGCCAGGTTTGTATTTGTGTTTGTGTGAGACAATCTTACATACTCTAGAATTTTACCTTTACCGCCTCGCGCTGCGCCGCATCGTCAATTTCAAAGAACGAGCGCTTAACAAAGTGAAACATGCCGGCAATGAGATTGCCCGGGAATTGTTCTATCGCTGTGTTGAAGTCGCGCACGACACTGTTGTAGAAGCGTCGCGCCGCTTGAATCTTGTTTTCCGTATCCGTCAGCTCGCGCTGTAGCTCCAAGAAGTTCGCGCTTGCCTTGAGGTCCGGGTAGTTTTCTGCAACAGCAAGCAGCTTGGAGAGCGCACCACTGAGACCCTCTTGCACGGCAGCAAACTGCGCCATCTGCTCAGGCGTCACGGTGGCGGCGTCAATGGTGATGGCCGTGGCTTGTGCACGAGCAGCCGTCACCGCCTCCAGCACGTCCTTCTCGTGCTTTGCATAACCCTTGACCGTCTCCACCAAATTTGGAATGAGGTCATAGCGACGCTTGAGTTGCACATCAATATCACTCCACGCCTCCTCAGCGCGATTGCGCAGTCGCACAAAGCGGTTATACGCAGCAACAAACCACACCACGACAGCGCCAATGATGCCCAGTAAAATCATTGTCATAACGTTTTCTTCTAACAATTTAACGGCACGCGCCGGCAGTGCTGCACGACTCGTGGAATGTGGAGAACTCCTTTTTGCCGCAAGAGAAATCACTTTGGTCTCTTTTGCGGCCAAGCTCCACTCAAAATGAACGTTGTCATTCAAAGGCGCCCCTCCTTTAATGAGTTCTCCTCATTCCACGACTCTCATCTCTTTTCATTGTAAACTATCTACACCACACGTCAATGAAATGCGCGACTTCTTTTGTAATCAAAAACAGTGTATGATGGTGTCAAGGACTTTTTGTCATTTTTTTTGTTATCTCCAATACCTATGTCACTTACATCCTACGCCATGTTTGTCATCCCGATGATTGTCATCATTGCCGCACAGAGCGTCAAGTTCTTGCGCTTCAGTCTCCGGCACGGGATTGACTGGAACTACCTCTTTGCACCGGGGCACATGCCGAGTGCGCACAGCGCGTTCGTCACGGCGCTCGTAACCACCATTGGATACTACGAGGGCGTGGATACCGGTGCGTTTGCCGTGGCGGTCGGGTTTGCCACCATCGTCATCTACGACGCAATGCGTATCCGTATGCAAATCGGTGAGCAGGGCAAGTTCCTGAACGAGCTTGTGCGTGAGCTTGATAAGATTGACCGCTCCAAATTCCCCCGCCTCAAGGAGCGCGTAGGGCACTACGGCCGTGAAGTTCTTGCCGGCATTGTCTTTGGCGCGGGTCTTGCGAGCGCTCTTATCACCGCACTCGGCACGCTGGCGCGCTAAAGTGCTTGGCCACCACAAAAACCCTGTCCTTGCGAGGAATGAGGGCTTGTGCCCAAATGACGAAGCAGCCCCCGACACAGAAGTAAGAGATTGCTTCGTCAGTACATTGCTTGTGCAATGCACGTCCTCGCAATGACAGTCCATTTTACGTCCTTGCGAGGAGGCACAGTATATTCTTTCCCGTCATTGCGAGGAAGCACGGCACGCATGTGCCAAGCCGACGAAGCAATCTCTATCAAAGAAGCACGAGATTGCTTCGCCTCGCCTGCCTATCGGCAGGCGAGGCTCGCAATGACCACCACCTTCAAAATAACAAACACCTCGCTGTGACAGTGAGGTGTCTTCTTGTGCGCCCGGCAGGAGTCGAACCTACGACCTTTTGGACCGCAACCAAACGCTCTATCCACTGAGCTACGGGCGCAATGTTATGCACTCCTTCCATGAACAAAGAAGTACAATGTGTATTCTATAGAAAAGTGTGTATTTTGTCCAGTGCGCACGGACTAGATATGGAGTAATCGCTCAATTGTATCTATGATATTCATCTCCTGGCGCTCTTCCGGTACGAAGTTCATCAGCGCCTCGCGCAGCTCTACGGGATCTACCTGATGCAATGGAATGTGCACGTGTGGCAATATGCGGTTGCGCATCGCAAGACTCAGCATGTATGTGTGTGGTGGCTCATAGAAAATCCAGAACGACTCAATGTCGTCAAAGTGAAACAGTTCGTCTCCCACAACCACACCCTGCTCTGTCACGGCAAAGACCAGGTCCCGTGGGTCTTTCTGAAGATAGATATACCCCACAACACCAATTAGGATGAATGTGATGGCCATGATTGGGCTATTGATAATCACGGCATACGTCACAATCAACAGCAACACGACAGCCGCCGCGATGTACCACTGCTTATCACGCTCATACACTTCAAATTCCGGGCCCTGCCACGCAATGAGCACGCCATCATCTGCGATGTCCTCATCACCAACCTCGCTAACATCGTCTGTAGCACTCGGTAACGCCAGTGGTGCAGCATCAGCCGGCGTGTGTTCTTCTTTGGCATCAGTCGCCTGCGCATCGTCCACATGCGCAGCAGCATCCTGTGCGCGCTCTTCTTCCAGGAACTCTTTGATCATCTCCTCACGTGTTTGTGGTGTGTGTGTCATAGGACATTCTTACTATTTCTTCTATCATACCATATTTACAAATTCACCACTACTTGGTACAGTGAGAGGGCGCACGTCATGGCGCCCGGAGAGATGGCAGAGTGGTCGAATGCGGCGGTCTTGAAAACCGCTGGCCGTTCACGCGGCCCGGGGGTTCGAATCCCTCTCTCTCCGCATGCAGAGGTCAACAACATCCCTTGAATGGGATGTTGTTGGGCTCTGCTTTTTTGTGAGGTGGGATTCGAAGGGAGGGCAATGTGTGTGGTGCTTGCGCCACACAGTACATTGTCCTCCCCGGCCCGTAGGGGAATCCCTCTCTCCGCCTTCGTCCGCCATAGCGGACTTCGGCGGACACAGTCCGCTTGAGAAGTCTGCGACGGCGAGGCTTCCCACCAAAACGACACAAAAACATCCCATTTGCGGGATGTTTTTGGTTTCGACTATAAACTGTGCCGGGGAGAGGACTTGAACCTCCACGCCGCGAGGGCACGTGGT
>JALXES010000079.1:4194-4567 GCA_027069365.1 Candidatus Moraniibacteriota bacterium
CACCCCGGCAGTAATCCTATTCTACCACATTCCACAGCGCTTTCAAGCGAGTAAGTTCCGGACCCAGCGCACCATCTTCGCCATACTCGCCACCATGCATAGATTGCTTGCCGTAGGTTTCTCGTTTGGCATCCAAGTGAATACTCACAACAAGCGTTCCAAAACCTTCTTCTTTTGCATAGATATGAAAGCGCGGGAAATCCCCGGTGCCCAAGGGTCGCACGAATGCCATTTCACCATCACCGGAATGTTTTTGAAAAGCATAGCCGGCGCGACGCAAAAGTGTAACAGCATTGTCTGTGAGCTGGATTTTAAATTTCATAACATCACAATAACTACTGTGTCACTGCTTGTGGCGGTGTTGGACTTTGGG
>JALXES010000080.1 GCA_027069365.1 Candidatus Moraniibacteriota bacterium
TGTAGCATGTGAGGGAATTGCATCACACTACCGACGCCAAACGCAGTAGAGTGCGTCACCGGCAGCAGCGTCAATGCGAACAAACGGACTGTCTGCGGTGAGAGGTTTTAGGCGCGTGTGATTGTAATCTTCTCCGTAGAGCGTATCACCGTACACGCCTGTGGAAATCAGTGTATATTCATCAAGGTTCTCGTCGCCAAGATGATTGGCAACACACCGTGCCGCGTGCCGCACATCTTGCGGGATGCTCCCATCAACAATCTCTGGATACGACACCCCTCCCATAACATTGTCCAGACAGTGTTTCATGATAGGATTCTGTGTACGCATTATCACAAAGGTACACTGTGGCAGCGCACAAATTTGATCAACGCTATGGATCTGACGATAAGCATCCACGTGAAGAACGTGGTCCAGCAGTGCCTGCCCAATACCTTGTCCTTGCCATGCCTGTCGCACACACATGCCACCAAGATACAGCACATCTTGTGTAATGTTCAACGCAACGAAGTCCCATATCCGAAAGGCAACGAGTTCCTCGTGATGATATAGCAAGAGGAGATGTTCCGTGCGCGCAATATGATTGCACACATCGTTCCTGAACGCGTCATCAGTTATTCTGCCAAAGGCATCTGCCGCCACGGAAACAACGTCCTCCAGAACCGTGTCAAATTCATCAGAAGACAACACATCTTTTGGACATTGAATGTGGCGCATAGAGAAAGTTACATCACCAATATTTATACCAGAAGTTCTGTCGTACGATACCATGAGAACACCTCCAGAGTTTAAGGAACAGATTTCTTTTGCACATGTATCTCAATAGCGATACATGCACATTGGAACACTAGCGAAAAAAAACGACACCTGTCAAGCACTGCAAATTGAACTTGTTGCCAACTACGCACCAGAGGTTACTATTCATCTATTGAGAAGGATTTTGCTGTACACTGATGACCAGATTGAGAAGAAACGCCGCTGTCAAACACGCGCCTTGCCAAAATTGTCGGCGCATGCTAGAATCACACCGTACCTAAGTAATTATTAATCACATTGCGGCACGGGATGCGCAAATCCCGCGAGAGAAACGTCGCACTCCTGTGTAAAATGGCCGCCGAGAGGCCTTTTGCACGAGTGTTTTTTGTTTCTCACGCACCGCACCACCACGCCTATGGCAACAACAGATGACAAACTTCTGGACTCTATCGTAGAGGAAGTGACAAGTGGAGATACCAACACACCAACTGACGCATCCGCACCCACAGACACACCGGCAGCTCCGGCTGAAGATACGCCTGCAGATGCAGACACGGCACAGACAGACACACCGGCAGAGGAGACTGCCCCTCAAGAAGACGATGACACATCCCACACGGAAGCCTCCACAATGGCGCAGCTCCTTGAGCAATCCCCAGAGCCGCCACACATCGGTGATGTTATCCGCGGCACTGTTTTGAGCGTTGCTTCAAATATCGTCTACCTTGATTTGGGGCCGTTTGGCACAGGTGTCGTTATTGGTCGCGAGACCAAGGACGGTATGGCGACGGAGAAGCTTGCCGTTGGCAATGTTGTCAATGCGACCGTCATTGACTTGGACACGGACGATGGCTACATTGAACTCTCTATCCGTGAAGCATCATATGACAAGGCATGGAACGACCTGGAGGAGAAGGCCAAGGCCAAGGAACCGATTGAGACGAAGATTCGCGACGCCAACAAGGGCGGGCTCATTGTGGAGATCAATGGCATCAGCGGCTTCTTGCCGGTGTCTCAGCTCTCCAGTGAGCACTACCCGCGCGTGGAGGATGGTGACAAGGCCAAGATTCTGGAAATGCTCAAGCAGCTCGTTGGCAAGGAGCTCACCGTTGTCATCCTGGATGCCAACCGCGATGAAGAGAAACTGATCGTCTCTGAGAAAGCTGCCGGCTCCAAGAAGGAACGCGAGGCGTTGGCGAAACTCAAAGTTGGTGATGAGATTGAGGGTGAAGTCAGCGGCGTTGTGAAGTTTGGTGCGTTTGTGAAGTTCTTCCCGCCAACAGAAGACGGTGCCAAGGGTGAGGGCGCATGCCTGGAGGGACTGGTTCACATCTCCGAGTTGGCATGGCAGCTCATTGACGACCCACGCGACATCGTCAAGACCGGCGACACGGTGAAGGCAAAGGTCATCGGTATTGACGACACGCGCATCTCTCTCTCCATGAAAGCACTGGCAAAGGATCCGTGGGATACCGTCACAGAGCGTTACAAGGTTGGTGACATTGTGGATGGTAAGGTTGACAAGATCAACCACTTCGGCGCCTTTGTCTACCTGGATGACAATATCCACGGTCTGGCACACGTCAGCGAATTCCGCGAGCTCTATCCGGGCAAGCGATTTGAGGAGATGATTGGCGCCGGCAACACGTACAAGTGGAAAATTCTCTCCATTGAGCCAAAGAGTCACCGCATGGGCCTCTTGTTGCAAACCAAAGAAGTCCTTGCGCAGTCCGGCAACGCGCAGAAAGATGATGCTGCCGCAGATGCAGAGGGTGCTGCAGCAAGTGAGGCAAAAGACGACAAGTAGTTGCTCTGTCGCAAGGCGCCACAGTGTGGCGCCTTTTGTGCTATAGTAAACCCACAGTGAAAAAGACATTCTCTATGACAACAGATGTCTCCAATTTGTTTATCATTTCCGGTCCTTCCGGTGCCGGCGAGGATTCCATCATTGATGGTGTGCGCCAGGCACTGCCCAACGTGCACGTTGCCGTGACGACCACAACGCGCGCACCGCGCGAGGGCGAGTCTGACGGACATCCCTACTACTTCATCAGCAAGGAGGCCTTTCGGGCGCATATCGCCGCCGGTGACATGGCAGAGTGGGCACAACACTACAACGACAACTACTACGGCGTAACCAAAGCTGAGCTTGCACGCGTGCAGCGCGATGGCATTGGCATCTGGAAAATTGACTACAAGGGTGTCGCAGCAGCCAAGAAGATGTTCCCCGGTATCATCGCGATTTTCATCATGGCGGAGTCACTGGAGGTGCTGGAACAGCGCATCCGCAGCCGCGGCGATGTGAGCGAAGCGTATATCGCCGAGCGTATGGCGTACACCCGCGAGTGGCTCACGCACACCGACCTCTATGACTACACTGTCATCAATGAAACCGGCAAGCTAGACCGCGCCATCGCACGTGTTGTTCAGATTATCCGCGCACACAGCACTGCCGCGTAAATTACTGCGTCACTATGCGCAAGCGCGTCCAACAGACAATTCATCGCCACACACTCCTCAAGAACGGTGACACAGTCATCGTCGGCGTTTCCGGTGGAGCAGATTCCATGGCGCTCTTGGATGTACTGGCGCGCAGTGCACGCACACACCACTACACGCTCATCGTGGCACACGTCTGCTATGGCGTACGCGGCGCTGCGGCGTACGCAGACCGTGAGCGCGTGCGCACTGCAGCCGCACACGATGACGCATCCTATGAAGAACTGGACCTCAGCACGCAAGCACACCCACACGATGAAGCGTGGATGCGCGATGCGCGCTATGCCTTTTTTGAGCGCGTACGGCAAACACACAATGCAGCTGCGATTGCCGTGGGACACCACCGTGATGACTTGGTAGAGACATTTCTCCTGGGACTGGTGCGTGGCAGCGGCCTGGCCGGGCTCAGCGCACTACGCTACAAGCATGGCACAATTGTGCGCCCTCTCCTGGACGTGACCAAAGATGACATCCTTACGTATTGCGCACACCACGCTATCCCCTACGGCGCCGACAGCACCAATGCCGACACCACTTATCTGCGCAATCGCGTGCGCCACGAGTTGGTACCGTATTTGCGCGCGCACTACAATCCCCGCATTGATGACGTGCTTGCCCACACAGCCCACACCTTGCGCGATGACTACGTGCAACTCACAGACTGCACCAACGACCTCATGCCATCCTACACACGCACAGGCGCAACACTCACCTTTGCTGCCGCTGACTTCATGGCATGCAGCGCTTCCGTGCAGCGCCTCTTTCTGCGTCGCTGCGCTGCAATGCTCAGCAAGACAACGCCGTCGTTTGGTGCGGTAGAAAACTGGCGCACACTCATCGCCAGCACCAAGAACAAAACGCAGACTGCGCGCACAAATGCCTTGATAGTGGCAAAGAAAGGTGCTACAGTACACATGACAGCACGCGCATAGTCGCCGCTGTCACACGTTTTTTGCAAGCATCATTTTCACTCACTCTTTAGCACAATTACCATGAACAAACTCTCCCAGAATATTACGTACATCGTCTTTCTCTTGCTCTTTGCAACAGGCATTGCGCTGCTGTACACTGCGCCGGCACAACAGCCGGAAGACATCGCACTCAATCGCCTCGTCCAAGAAATTAACGAGGGCAAGGTGCAATCCATCGTCGTCAAAGACAATGACATCACTGTTACGCTGAACGATGACGCCAAAACCGTGCAAAAAACAACCAAAGAATCCGGTGCGGCACTCTCTGAGACACTCACA
>JALXES010000081.1 GCA_027069365.1 Candidatus Moraniibacteriota bacterium
CCGACGATCTGTGAGCCCACGATCGCGCGCGGATCCTTGCCACACGCGGCAAGCAACGCCGTCGTCATCGCCGTGGTTGTGGTTTTGCCGTGCGTACCGCACACCGCGATGCCCATGCTTGCATTGAAAAGCTCCGCCACCGCCTCCGGGTATGAGAGCACCGTGAGCCCCAATTCACGCGCCCGCGCAATCTCCGGGTTGTCCTCGCCAAACGCCGTGGAGTGCACGACCGTGTCCGCATCCGCCGGCACATGTGCAGCATCAAAATCCGGAAAGAGTGTCACACCGAGCGACTGCAGTTGCGCGCGATAGAATCCATCCCCATCATCACTGCCGGAAACGGTGTGTCCCGCTGCCACATACAACTGCGCCAGCGCACTGGTCCCCGCGCCTTCAATGCCGACGATGTGAATGATATGTGTACTCTGTTTCTGCACGGAAATAAATGTTAGGAATTATGTCTGTGTGTTTTACTATAGCATGCTGAGAATATTGCGGACAATTATGGGACTACACCAAACTGCTCAAACAATACTCTCCTATACTTACCAAAAACGCTATCGTTCACAGTTTCTGTCTGTTTTGACAATGTGGCGTGGGAGCACGACTCACCACACCATCGTAGTTAAAATCTCATCATTCTGACAAAGGAATATCCTGCGCCATATACTGCGGAAAAATTTCTCGCCACAGCAACAGAAATGTTCTATCAACATACTGCTCCGTTTCCGCATAGGAGAGGTGCTTTGTCTTCTCAGAGAGAATGAGGTGCAACAATTCATGTAACACCGTCTCTAACGTAAATGATGCTCCCTTATCATGTGCAACGGAAGCATAGATCGTCTCCGGCGCCTCATACGATCCGTATGGACCATAAGCCGTCAAGATGACCGTATAGTCCGCCCGTAGCGGAAGCGCATTCTGTTCGCAATGCAATTTCAAAGACTCCTTTACGCGTTGCTCAACATTCTTCCACAATGCCACTACAGCATCACTGCGCTCCCGCATGCGGTAAGCACTCCGTTGTTGCACAATATCCTCTCTATAATTATCTGTTTCCGGCAGACGCATAAAGAGGTCTTTTGGCGCGTCACGCGCAATCTGTTGTGCATGAAAAATACTTCTCAAAAGACACTCATCACTAAGACAGAAGATAAGGTTCATAAGAGTAAATTAAAAAAGAAAGGCATTACATGGTTGCAATGCCTTTATAATAGCACACTAAACAGTGTTACTGTTCGTGGTTCTATAATCGCAATTCCTCCAGGACAGCAGTGACATCTTTTCTCGTTAGCGACGCTCCACACGCGCGACAGTGCTCAACGATTCTCAAGTCCGTAATATACCGTCACGTTCACACATCTTTTTATCCTTGCCATCACCTATGATAACTGTCGCACTTGCTCATTACCGGGTAGATTGATAACCTAAAGAATAACAATCACTCTCTATCGTTATGCATCAAAACGTGCTTTTACCTATCCGCCGTGCCGAACACAGAAACGACCTTGTTATCGGCGTGTGTATGCATGCACCAATACGGCACCTTGCATATCGTGCAGATACGCTGTTTCCTGCTGCAAGTATTATCAAGCTTGCTATCGCTCTCTCCATCCATGCGCTATCGGTGAAACAGCGTGCCATTGCTGATTATCATGTTCATATTGATAGCAGTGATGCTCACTGTGGTAGTGGCACACTTACAAAACGTGTTGGTGCATCATACACTGTTAATCAACTCATTTGGCACCTGCTGGCACAGAGTGATAACACAGCACAAAACGCGCTCGTGCGCACATTGCCATCTCTAGAAATTCAATCTTTCATTAACCAAAAACTTCACTTACACAACACACGCTATGTCCCACTACCGGAGACAACGTCATCGCACTACTCCACAACTACGCCGGAGGATGCCGTGGCACTCATAAATGCTATCAATAAATTGCAGCAGCACAATGATGTTGTCACGCACACAATACGGGACGCACTCTCACGCTGCGCACAAGAACAGCTCGCACTCACAACAGCACACACCACCCTTCTGAAACACGGCGCCCTCCCTACCGTGCAGCACTATGTTTTCTCCTGCTATGCAAATGGTCACACACATACCATCGCCATACTCGCACGCAGCACGCACGGGGCGCTCCACGTTACTGCACGCACCGCAGTGCTTGCACTAACAAAAGAAATCATTACGCACATATCTGACGCGTAAGCACACACAACAGCGCATGCTAACTGTTATTCTTCCTACGGTTGAAGAGGACTTTGGCCGTTTTCAGGCAGATCACGATGTCCAGCCACAGTGACCAGTGCTCAATGTAGAACACATCCAACTTGTACTCGTCCTCAAAGTCCAGGTCACTGCGCCCCGAGACTTGCGCCATACCGGTCAGTCCCGGTTTGATGGTCAAGAGCTGCCGGTGGTACTCGCGGTACTTCTCCACTTCGCGCGCTTGGTGCGGGCGCGGTCCGACCAGCGACATGCTGCCAAACAGCACATTGAAGAACTGCGGCAACTCGTCCAGCGAGTACTTCTCAATAAACGTCCCAATGCGTGTTTTGCGCGGGTCATTCTTGATTTTGTACAGCGGCCCTTGACGCACACTGCGCTCTTTGATGAGCTTCTGCTCAAACGCCAGTGCCTCACGCCAGTGCGGGTTTTGCTTGGAGATGGAATACTTCCACTTCATATACCGGAACTTGTAGACAAAGAATTTCTTTCCATCACTGCCGATGCGCTCGTTCTTGTACACAATCGGTCCGTCCGGGTCTTCCAGTTTAATCAGTAGCGCAATGAGCGCAAGTAGTGGTGCTGTGAGCACAATGAGAATACCTGATGCCACGATGTCAAACGCACGCTTCAGAATTTTGCCCCACCCATCCAGCGGCGTGTGCGTAAACTCAATCATCGGCTCACCGGCAAATGAGGTGAACTCGTACAGTGACGTCTGGAGACTCGTCGGCACCAGACGCACGCCAATGTTGTTGATCTTGCAGTAGTCCAGCAATTTCTCAATAACTGTGTCCGGCACAGATGCATCACCAACGATAATCTCGTCCACGCCTTTTTCTTGACGAATCTTCTTGATGTTTCTGAGATTGGCGGTGTCCACCTTGCCAACCACGCGATAGCCCAGTTTTGGATGTGTGGCAATGTGGCGCCGGATGTCATGAATAACACGCGTGTCCCCCACCAGCAGCACGCGGTGTACACCAATGAGTCGCCGCGCCACAAGTGCGCGTTGCACCATACGCATGACCATGCGTGCGCTTGCGACAAAAACAATCGCCAGCGCCCACCCCATGAGGATGATGATACGCGAGGAAAACCACTCACGGTTGAGGAACACGGCAATGATAATGACAATCAGGCCGATGGTCGTGGCGCGCGCCACCGCATACACTTCGCCCAGCGGCTTGCGCGTTGCACGCATCGCATAGAGCCCCTCAACGGCGTAGATGAGAATAAAAAACGGCACAACCATCAGGACAATGCCGACGTACTGTTCCAGCGAGAAACTAAAGAGCTTTGGTGGGACGGATGAGATCACGCGCGGTAAAAAGTCACGCAGCACAAACGCCGTCACCGCAGCCGCCACGAGCATCAAAAAATCTATAGGCACTTGCACCGCACTAAAAAGAAGTTCCGATCGCTTCATGATGATGCTTATATAACATGAATACTCCTGCACCAGCGTGCAGGGCCCCCATCGGGCAACCTTCAGAGGGTATCACATCCTCGCTCATGTGGCAACTGTTCCTTGCGCCCTCTCATGATACCACCAGTATACCACTCTTTTTGTCGTTGCGCATGCCGCTGTGACTACACCATGCGATGTGCTGCTGTGCATCTCACCTTTCGTGATATAATGGAAGTGTCTATGTGCAAAACATCACACACATCATTTATCACTCTACTGTACGCACTGCTGTTGTGTGGCGTGTTTGTCGCGCTGCCGCACACGCACGCTGCCGCTTCTGCCACATCTCTCAGTGACCGCCTAGATGCTATCAAAAAAGAAATTCAAGCCGCAAAGAAACTTCAAAGCGTTAAAGAGAAACAGGCTGCTATCATCAATCGTCAGCTGCGCGACCTCACTGCCGAGGCCACGGCGCTTGAGGAAAAGATTGCACAAACAAAAAAAGAGCTGGAGACAACGCGCGACGACATTGACCGCATTCGCAAGGGCATCGCCGAGCAAGAGCGCGCACTCGCCGGGCAAAAGAAAGTTCTCGCGCAGCTCATCCGCAAACAGTACGAGACCGGCACACAATCGCCCTTTGCACGTCTGTTTCTGCCGGCAACATTCCGCACGGATGACTATGTGCTGCAAACGCAGGACAAAATTCACGCCACCATTACGCGCATTGAGAAGTTGCGCGCCAAACTCAAAAAGGACCACGCTGCACTGGAAGAAAAGAAAAAGCATGTGGAGGATGCAAAGAAGAAGCTGGAGAAGCGCAACGACTACCTCGCCAGCGCCCGTGACTAC
>JALXES010000082.1 GCA_027069365.1 Candidatus Moraniibacteriota bacterium
CCTGACAACCCTGCGTGAAATACTCGCCCATATCCGCATGCCGCAGTTCTTCTTCTTTGCTGCGGCATTTGCCCTCGGCATCGGCACGGCACTCTATGCTGCACACGCAACCGCCCTTCTCTTTACAGACCTCGCCACAACCGTGCGCCTCTCTATTCTTGGTGCCATCATCACCTATCTTCTGTGGGCAGCATCGTGCATGACCAATGACATCTATGACGTTGCGATTGACCGCATCTCCAATCCGCAGCGCCCCCTACCGCGACATGTTGTGAGTACTCGTGTCTACCACATCATCGCACTGAGCGCCAACTTTGCGGCACTTGCACTCGCGTACACGCTCGGCAAAACGCCATTGCTCCTGTGCCTTGTCTCTATCATCATTCACTATGCCTACAACATGCCACCTCTGCGCCTGAAGCGCGTACCGTTTGTTGCGACGCTCCTTGGCAGCACAAGCATACAGATTGTCATCTTTATGGGATTCTGGGCGGCGGTGCAGCACTACCACCTTACAACAACCTACCCCTATACGCTGGGGCACATTCTCTTTGCAATTGTCACCGTTAGTCTCATTATCCCGCTGAAAGATATCAAGGACATTGACGGGGATCGTGCCAATGGCATCTCTACATTTCCCGTGCTCTTCGGCGTACGTGCGACAATATTCATTGCCGCGCTTGCTGCAAGCATCTATCTCTACACTCCCTTTTTTGTTACTGACACTCTCACACCGCCAGTGGTTGCCGGTGTTACACTCGTCGTCTGTGTCATGCTCTCTATTGTGTACAGCGTCACGCTAAGCGATGCTCGTGAGAAACGCCCCATCGCTCCACACAAAATCCTCGCATGGCTCACCGTGCCGGCGCTCCTCTATCTCGGTATCCTCCTTGCAATTTTCCTCTAAGCATCCCCACGCATATGCCATTGCCTCGCTACAAAACTGCATCGCGCACAACAACCGCCGGCGTTCTCCTGCTGTTACCCGTCATTGTGCATCTCGTCATATGGAACCTGTGGATGCACGATCGTCTTGCGGCGCTCATCATCACTGCTGCAACACTCGGATACATCTGGTACTTTCGGAGCACCAAAATGCTCATCGTGGCGCTTAGCGTCGGTGCACTCGGCACGCTCCAAGACACCTATTTCATCACTCACGGCATTTGGCGCTACAGCAGCATGCACGGCGCTATCATCCCGCTCTACGTGCCGGCGCTTTGGGCCGCCATTGGATGTATTGTCATTGGTCTTTTCAAATTCATTGCACACATCACACGCGCACACCCCCTCCTCTCGTACCACCGCCCGCGTCCGGCACACCATCAGCTCGTCGCCACAGTGCTCGCACTCACAGCCGCGCTTGCGGCACTGGCAACACTTGCCGACACTATTCCGCTCTTAGCTCTTACATTCCTTGCCATTGATATCGCCTATGTTACCTTTATGCGCAGCGTGCCCCTGGCACTCGTTGGAGCGACCGTATTTCTCTTTGGTATGATTGGTGAAATCACCGCTGTATCCTTTGGTGCATGGGAATACGCCAACGGAACGTTTCACGGTGTCCCGCCCTTCATCTTCTTTGGCTGGGATGTTATTGGCACCGTTATTGCTGGTACGTACATGACGCTGGATGCTTTTTTTTCCCACCGGTTGCATCAGTAGCACTCTTGTGGAGCAAATGCGTCACATTATTCACTTTTATTGTACAAACTGTGCCGTGAGACACTTCCACTCCTCTACAGACAATTCCTGTGCACGGGTCGTCGTGGATAGCGCACACTGCGTCAAAGCATCTCGCACAGCACCTCTGTCCAACTGCAAACTGTTGGCAAGGTTGTTTGCAAGCATCTTGCGCCGCGCGCTGAAGCCGGCACGCACGATGCGGAAGAACGCCTTGTCTTGCGCGGCACTCGTGCGCACGCCGTGGTGGTCAATGCGAATCACCGCACTGTCTACGTTTGGCACCGGGTCAAACGCCGTGCGCGGCACATCACACACCGGTTGCACACCGCCGTAGTACTGCACCGCCACGGAGAGAATGCTCATCGCACCGGGCGGTGCCATAATCCGCTCAGCCACTTCCTTCTGCACCATCAGCACCAGGTGCGTCGGTGGCGCGTCCTTGTTCTCCATAAACAGCCGCACGATGGACGAGGTGATGTAGTACGGCAGATTCGCCACAACCGCGTACTGCGCCACACCCTCGCGCGCAAGGAGCTCCTTTAGGTACACGCGCCGAATGTCTGCGTGCACGATTGTGACATTGTCGTGTCGCGCAAACCGCTCCCGCAGCCGCGCCACCAGATCAGCGTCCACCTCCACCGCAATCACGCGCCCGGCTGCTGCTGCAAGCGCCGCCGTCAGCACCCCCTCGCCGGGGCCCACTTCTACCACGGCGCTCTCACGCGTCAGCGCCGCCGCATCCACAATCCGCCGCACGACCCCCGCATCCCGCAAGAAATTCTGCCCCAGTGATTTTTTCGGTTTATGCTTCTTCATAGAATGTTCTTACAATTACTCCTTCACTTCCTCCATGATGACATCAATCACGCCGGCGCCCTTGGAAGCAATTTTTTTGAAAGCAGTAACATCCAGGTCAATGATGCGCCCCGGCACAAACGGGCCGCGGTCGTTGATGCGCACGATGACACTCTTGCCGTTGGCACGATTGGTCACTTTGACGTACGAGCCCTTCGGCAGCCACGGATTTGCCGCGCAGTCACAGCCCTTGTAGGCGTACCAACTTGCTTGCCCCGTGTGCTTCTTGCCCAGGCGCACTTTGGTGCCGACGGCGATGATTTCATCTTGGGGTGCACGCGTCACCGTCTTGTCAATTTGTGTGCGTTTTACCTCTGTGCCGCCCTTGAGTACAACACGCTCCGTGACCGTTGCCTGACCCTTTATGCCCTTCTGCACGATTTTTGTGGTGCCGAATGGCAGTGTTTTGTCGTCACGCTTCACGGTTGCAAATGGCAGGGTTATCGTGCGTTGTTCATCGCGCGTCGTCACGTGCGCCACGCGAATGGTCATGCCATCATGCACGACTGTTTCCAGTGATGGCGTCACCTCGTCTGCCTCGGCAAGCGTCACACCCAGCTGTGAGAGCACAGCTGCTACGTCATGCGCGTACGTTACCTGCGTGGTTTCTCTCCCATCCTCCACAATCGTGACGTGTCGTGCGCGCACAACGTCAATTGCCATGCCCTTGCGCAGCGGCGTCTCCGGCGCCGGAATGCTACGGTCACCCTCGCGCAGCGGCATGTGCGCTGCCGCAAGTGCCGCACCCACAGTCTGTGCTGCGACACGCACGCGCACAGGCACACCATCCTCAACAATTGTGACGTTCATCTGTGCCGCAGGTGCGTTCGCCGTGTGTTCAACATGCGCGCTGTGCGCCAACCACGCGCCGGCGGCAACAACAGTAATGAGTAGTGTTTTGCGCATCATCTATACCTCATGTTCTCTCAATCTGTACTGCAGCGCTTCCGCAATGTGTGACGCTGCAATCTCCTCGCTCCCTGCAAGATCGGCAATTGTGCGCGCAAGCTTGATGACTCGGTGGTAGGCGCGTGCCGAGAGCTGCAGTGACGCAATAGCGCTGCGCAGAAGCTTCTGACTCTCCTCATCAAGCACACAGTACTTCTCAATATCCGCCGCGCGCATGGAGCTGTTGGTCCGCGCCGCACCGAAGCGTGCGTGCTGCATCTGCCGCGCCGCTGTCACGCGCGCACGGATTGTCGCACTCGTCTCACCCTTTGCGGCACCTTCCAGTTCGTGTATCTTGACGCGCGGGACATCCACATGCAAGTCAATGCGGTCCAGAATCGGTCCGGAAATTTTTTGCTGGTAGCGTATGCGCTGCTGTTGCGTGCACTTGCACGTACGCTCCGGATCGGTGGCATAGCCGCACGGGCACGGATTCATTGCCGCTACCAATACGAAGTCCGCCGGGAACGTTGCGCGACCACGGGAGCGCGTCACGGTCACACACGCGTCTTCCAGCGGTTGGCGCAAATTCTCCAGCACTGCCCGTGGGAACTCTGCAAATTCGTCCAGAAACAGCACGCCGTGGTGTGCCAGCGAAATCTCTCCCGGACGTGGCAGCGCGCCACCGCCAATGAGCGAAACCGCCGACGCACTGTGGTGCGGTGTGCGAAACGGCCGCGTCGTGATAAGCGCCGTGTCTTTTGGCAAAAGCCCCGCGATGGAAAAGATTTTGGTCACTTCCAAGCTCTCGTCCAGCGTAAGTGCCGGCAGAATGCCCGGCAGCGCCTTGGCCATGAGCGTCTTGCCACTGCCGGGCGTGCCGCTCATGAGCACGTTGTGTCCGCCGGCTGCCGCAATCTCCAATGCGCGCTTTGCC
>JALXES010000083.1 GCA_027069365.1 Candidatus Moraniibacteriota bacterium
GGTGCTTGGTTTGGATGGCTCTGACGACATCGCGCAGTTTCTGGTCGGGCAGGAGTTGACACACGGTCGCATCCTCTCACCGCAGGAGATGATGCGGCGCATTGACGCGGTCACGGCGGCGGACGTGAAGCGTCTTGCGCGCGCGTATTTCGTGACGGAAAAATTAAACTTGGCGGTCATCGGACCACATGAAGATCGCGTGCAAGAGTTGCAATCTCTCCTGGAAGTGGCATACTAGAAGTATGCAGCAATTTACGATTTCATCGCAGACGCTCTTTCGCGTGACGGTCACGGTGCTGTCACTGTGGTTTTTGTATTTGGTGCGGGATATCATCGCGTTGCTCGTGGTGGCGGTCATTATCACGGCGGCACTCAATCCAATCATTGACCGCCTCCAGCGCTACCACTTGCCGCGCGCACTGACGGCGACAGTGGTGTATGTGCTGTTTTTTGTGACACTCGGGCTACTCTTGGCGTTTATTGTGCCGCTTCTGGTGACGCAGGCCACGGAGTTGCTGATGCGCTTTGACCAGTATGCGCGCGCGGCGCAGCAGACTACGTGGGGCGTGCTCTTCGGGCTGGACCGCTTGACCAATGGCGATGTCTTTGCCGGCATCTCGTCCACGCTCTCCGGCTCTATTGGTGACGTATTCTCGCGCACGGCGTCACTGTTCACCGGGATAATTGCAACGTTGGCGGTCGTCTCTATGTCGTTCTATATGTCGCTGCAGCGCAACGGGATGAAGCACTTCCTCGTGTCCATCACACCACAGCAGAATCAACCCTACATCGCGTCGCTGACAGATCGCATTCAGGAGAGCTTCGGCTGGTGGATGGCGGGGCAACTGGTCACGATGATCTTTGTGGGTGTGATGTACTTCATCGCGCTGTACGCACTGGGTGTGCCGTATGCACTGGTGTTGGCGCTGCTGGGCGGCATTCTGGAGATTATCCCGTATCTCGGACCGGTGATGAGCGCGCTGCCGGCGGCGGCGCTGGGATTTGGCGTTTCACCGCTGGTGGGGTTTGCGGTGGTGTTTGCGTATGCGGTGATCAACCTCATTGAAAATCACATTCTCATCCCGCAGATTATGCACAAGGCGGTGGGGCTTAATCCGGTGGCGGTTATCCTCGCGCTGCTGATCGGCGCAAAGGTGGCGGGGCTGATCGGTGTGATCATCGCCGTGCCGCTGGCGGGTGCGCTGAGTTTGTTTGTCAAAGACGTCCTGGAAAAGAAGATTGTCTAAATGCTCTACATTGTTGCCACACCAATTGGGAATTTGGAGGACATTACCTATCGGGCGGTGCGCGTTTTACGTGAAGTGGATGTGGTGCTGTGTGAGGACACGCGTGTGACGCGCACGCTGCTTGCGCACTACGACATCACCACGCCAACGCGCGCCGTCCACCAGCACACACGCGATGCGACGCTCTCACGGATTGTACAGGAACTCTCCGATGGCGCGGATATGGCGCTGGTTACCGACGCCGGTACGCCGGGGCTCTCGGACCCGGGTAATCAGCTGGTCGCCGCAGCCGTCGCCGCCGGCGTGACAGTCACACCGGTGCCCGGACCGTCGGCACTCACGGCGGCGGTCAGCATCGCCGGTGTGGATCCGCAGCGCTTCGCCTTCCTTGCGTACCCGCCGCACAAGAAGGGGCGGCAGACATTCTTTCGCCGCGTGGCACGCTTTGTGACAGAAGAGAAACTACCGGTTATCTACTACGACAGCGTGCACCGCGTGGCGAAAAACCTCACACTCCTTGCTGATACAGCACCGGATGCTCACATCATCATTGCGCGCGAACTGACCAAACTCCACGAGGAAATCCTGCGTGGCACCGCCACTGACCTCGCCGCGCACTTTGCTGAACACCCCGACACCCTCCGCGGGGAGTTTGTGGTTGTGGTATACTGAAACCGTAGCAAGAACAAGAGCCAACACCTCTAAAATTTTACTCATATGTTTGAAAGACATAATTCCGAAGGAAATGTTGAGAGCGCTATTGGCGATCCACGCGAATTGTTCATTATGCTTAACGGCGTAGGAGAGGGAGAAGTAGATCTGCCGGGATTTACGGTTACGATAGAAAAGGAGGGAGTCCGCACCAGACCGTTGCCATGGTATGACGATGAGATGCAGAAAGAAATAGAAAGAATGAAAGAGGAGATAGGGGAAGAAATAAATATAGAGGAAGAAAGGGATGTGATAGGATATGATAGCGTTATAACATTAAAAAGAGAAGAAGATGGCAAGAAGCTTATCCTTGTTGGAGTTGTTGACCATAGATTTAATGGTGGCAGTGAGCCGGTAGAGATCTCTGTGCGAAGAAATGATTTTTCAGGAGAAGAATTGAATGATCTGAAAAATAAGTTTCAATGCGCAAAAAAATTGCGATAAGGGGCAGGTTGCAACACAAAAATCCTTACGCAGGAACGATTTTGCTTATGCCGTACATGGGTGCCGTGGCGCACACGGAGTTGCTGCTGGCGTCATCGCTTTTGTCTCACCGTGCACTTTGCTGAACACCCCGACACCCTCCGTGGGGAGTTTGTGGTTGTGGTATATTATCATTGAGAAGATATGACAAAAATTAATGCCTATAATGACATTGCGGCACTACGGCAGCAAGAACTGCTTCACGGAGAAATGAAGCCTCATCGGTTTGTGGAGAAGCCCATGATGAAAAATCTCTTGCCGGATTTGAGCGGAAAGAGGGTTCTTCTGGTTGGCTGCGGCACCGGAGAGGAATCCTCTCTTTTAGAAGAATGTGGAGCCAGGAAGATTGTGGGGATTGATTTATCGGAGAAATCCATTGCATTGGCACGAAAGATGTACCCGCACCATGATTTTATTGTTTGTGACATGCATAGCCTCGCGTTTAAAGATGCTACTTTTGATTTTGTCTATAGCAGTTTGTCCATTCACTATTCAAAGGAGCCTGAAAAGGTGTATAGAGAAATATATAGAGTACTCAAAGAGGGCGGTCGCCTACTATGCTCTCTTGCGCATCCTGTGAGATGGGCGTCGGAACAGATTGTGGTTGATGATATCCCTGTCAAAGCGATAGGATTTTCAAATGATAAAAATAACAAGAAACTTATAGGAATCTACTCCACGTTCGCACAGCACAAACATAACTTCTCGCGCTATGGCACCCTAAGCTTCTATGTTGGCCCACCGAGTTATCACTTTAGGCTCCTGAAAGAAGCCAGATTCTCTATTGAAGATTTTGTTGAGTCTCAAGCGATAGAGGAGTGCAAGGAGTATGATACATATTACTATGAGAGGTACAAAGAATTTCCTCAGTTTATGGCTTTCCTTGCAAGGAAGAAATAAGCAAGAAAATTTATCTGTTTTTGAGAGCTTATTGTGATATACTAGTAGAATGAAAAAAGAAGAGAACGACGTTGCATTTATTGATAGTCAGAACGTCAACCTTGGTGTGCGGACTTGTCAACCCACCAGGATTACTTTATTGATTTGTAATGTTTTAGCATATGCCACAGAAAGAACCATTTTATATCACCACCACACTGCCGTATGTGAATGCCGCACCGCACATCGGGTTTGCGAGTGAGATTGTGTATGCGGATGTGCGGGCGCGGTACGAGCGCTTGCGGGGGAAGGAGGTTGTCTTTAACACCGGTACGGACGAGCATGGCGCAAAGATCTACGAGAAGGCGCGCGAGGCCGGCGAGGAGCCGCAGGCGTACGTTGACCGTTTTGCGGCGCGCTTCCGTGAACTGGAGGGCGTATTGAATATCTCACCGACGCACTTTATTCGCACAACGGATGCGCACCACATCGCGGCGGCGCAGGAGCTCTGGCGGCGCGTGGATTCCAATGGTTACATTTACAAGAAGACGTACTACACGAAGTACTGCGTGGGGTGTGAGATGGAGAAGACGGACAGCGAGCTTGTGGATGGCCGGTGTCCGCTGCACCCAAACCGTGCGTTGGAGGAGGGAGAGGAGGAGAACTACTTTTTCCGCTTCAGCGCGTTTCAAGAACCGCTCCTGGCACTGTATAAAAAGTACGAGGACTTTGTCGTGCCGGCGAAGCGCTTCAATGAAATCAAGAGCTTTGTCACCGGCGGGCTGCAGGACTTCAGTATTTCGCGGCTCTCAACCAAGATGCCGTGGGGTGTACCGGTGCCGGGGGATGAGAGCCATGTGATGTATGTGTGGTTTGATGCACTGACAAACTATATTTCTACGCTCGGGTGGCCAAATGATGAAGCGACGTTTGTGCGATTTTGGGGCACACCGGATGCGCCACGCGCTGTGCAGATTGCCGGCAAGGATAACCTGCGGCAGCAATCGGCAATGTGGCAGGCGATGCTCTTGGCGGCGGACTTACCGCCAAGTCGCCAAGTGTTTATCAATGGGTTTATCAGCGTGGATGGGCAGAAGATGAGTAAGTCACTGGGTAATGTCATTGCGCCCGAGGAGATGGTTGCACGTTATGGCACGGATGGTACACGGTATCTGTTGCTGACGAAAGGTGCGTTTGGGCAGGATAGCGATATTTCGTGGGACAAGATGGATGTTCGGTATACGGCAGATTTGGCGAACGGTTTGGGGAATTTGGTTAGTCGCGTGATTGCGCTGGCACCGGTGGATGTTGCGGTGCCGGATGTGACAGATCGCGTGGCGCAGCTTACCAATATGCTTGCGCCGAGCGTGGAGCGCATGGCGCTGCGCGACGCACTGGCGGAAATCTGGGCGATTGTGGAGGCGGCGAACAAGCGTATGGAGCAAGAGCAGCCGTGGGTGCTGCGCACGACGGACGATGCGCAGTTTCGTGCGGTGATGGAGATGTTGCTGGGGGATGTGGCGGTGCTGGGTGCGGCACTGCAGCCGTTCTTGCCGGAAACGGCGCAGCGCATCGCGGATGCGCTGGCGACGCGCGAGCGGGTGATTCTCTTTGCGCGGTTGGAGCAGTAGTGGGGGAGATTCTGAAATCCGCCAGAGGCGGACAGGCGCATTCAGGGTGATAGGGTAGACGTTTTGAGAGGGAGACGATAAACTGAGAGTATATGATGTATATAATACCCTTCTTTATCGCGTGTGTGCTTTCGCTGTTTGTGAGCGGCCTCATCATTGTCCTGACAAAATACTACCTCCCAAGTGTGCGGCGAGAACAGGGGCGTGGCGTAACGCACGTCTCGCGCCTGGGTGGCATTGCTATGGTTGTGGCGTTTATGGCTGCGCTGTTTTTGCATCCGGATCTGGTGATTGATCGCGCGTGGGCGGTAGTGTTGACAGCGTTGGGCGCAGTGGCGCTGCTGGGCGTGTGGGATGATATTGCGCCGCTGTCGTGGCGTCCGCAGTTGTTTGCACAAGTGGCAATTGCGCTGTTTCTATTTGTACTCAATGTGCGCATTGAGTACATCTCGCACCCCTTCGGCGGTGTTATTCACTTTGGTCACGGCGATGGGTTTCCATGGATGAGTTTGGTGGTGGGTGTCGCATGGATTGTGGCAATCATGAATGCAATGAACTGGCTGGATGGCATTGATGGCCTTGGTGGTGGTATCGCACTCGTTGCGGTCGGGGCGATTTTTGCAACAGCCCTCCTGCCGCACGTCAATCAGCCGCCGGTAGCGATTGCTGCAAGCGCCATGGCGGGTGCAACTGTTGGTTTTCTCGTGTGGAATTGGGCGCCGGCGCGCATTATTGCCGGTACGAGCGGATCATTCTTCTGGGGCTTGTTGATTGCCGTATTGGCAATTTTTGCCGGTGCCAAGGTGGCAACAACACTGCTGGTCATGACGGTGCCGCTGGTGGATGCTGTGTGGGTGATTGGTGAACGTTTGCGTGCCGGCGTGTCTATCTTTGCGCCGGACAAGCGTCACATCCACTACAAGCTCATTGCGCGCGGATGGGCACCGTGGCAGGTGGCGCTGTTGTTTATTGTCATGACTGGCGCCGTGGCGGCGAGCGCGGTGCATTTTGGTGCGTTTGGCAAAGCGGTGGCAATTAGTGGTATCATGGGAGTAACACTCGCTGCACTTGTGATGCTGCGACATAATACGATCAAGGAGGTTCTATGATTTATGCAAAAAAGACAGTACGGCAACGCGCAATTGCATTTGTAAGTCTTGCTGCACTCTTTGCGTTTAGTGTGGCGCTGTTTGCGTACTACGTCGTAACACACGTGCCGGAGTTGCCAACGGTGGCGGTTACGTTTGGTGAGGGGAAAGAAGTCTTTGTGTTGGAAGTTGCTCAGACGCCGGCTGCCAGGCGACACGGCCTGATGGGGCGCACAGAATTATGCGAGCACTGCGGAATGCTGTTTGTTTTTCCGGATGTGGGACTGCATACGTTTTGGATGAAAAATACGCCACTGTCACTGGACATGATCTGGGTGCGTGACAATGCGGTCGTTGATATTGTGGAGCGCACAACGCCGCTGAGTGAAGAGCCGATTATTCCACGCGCGGATGCATCACAGGTGATTGAACTGCCTGCCGGCAGTGTGGCGCGGTTTGGCATCAGTGTGGGCGATGCTGTCTACAGACGACAGTAGGCAAGAGACGTTCAACAGAAAACACCGCACGATGGCGGTGTTTTCTCATTCGTAAGGAACATGAAGCTTTTGTTTTCTCATTTCCAATGTGTTCGTCACAGTATGTCACTTGATTGTCTATGAGAGAGATGCAGCTGCTACATACTTCTGCAGATGCCGAAGCTGCGCTTCAGTCAGACTCTGAGAGCGTTCGATGGCTTGTTCGATCAAGTCTTTGGAGAAGCGAACTTCTTCGCCGAACTTGAGTGTGGATGAACCACCGACTGCCTTCTGGAGGTAGTCTTCAATGTAGACCTTGTGCGCTCCCGTGAGTCCGTCCACAGGATGCTTTGCCAGATAGCCGGCAAGTGCGCGGCGCGCGAGGTGTGTTTTACCATCACCGTTACGTGCCACCATCACAAATGCGTCAGAAACTTCTTTGTCTTCTGCGCCCATCGTGACGGTGCGTGCCGGTGTCTGCTGTGACGCAGCCGTTGTGTTGGCTGTGTCGTCCTTTGCTGCTACTGACCCTGCGGCATCTTTCGCTACCTGCGCTGCATTCTTTGCCGTTGTTGTTGCTGCATCCGTAGCCTTCTTGGCAGTGCCCTTGACGGCCTCACCAATCTGGGCGAGAACACCGCTGTCAGAATCGGCAGCCACCTCATCAGTAGGAGCGGCCTCGCTGCCAGTCATTGCAACACGCGCTTCTTGCGAGCGCTGTGAGTAGGAATAGATACCAAGCGCGAGCAGAAGAACGATAACAACGCTGATGATGATGCGCAAGTTGTCTTGCAACCACTCACCAAATGTGCGATCGTCATCTTCTTCCATCTCCTCAATATCATCTCGATATTCGGTCATAGCTTCACGTCTCACAACACACATAAGGCAGACCGCCCTACACATGCCGTGAGGTTGATTATGTTTTAGACTTGTGAACGAACAGGCCTATTCGGTTGTGACAGTCCAGAAGACTGCCATGATCCATTTTAGCGCCTGTTGGCACACTCCGTCAAATGCCAAAAATATTGCATAATATATTTTTGTTGGCGGTGTGCGCGTGGAGGGAGCTGCGCCACGTTTGCAATGATGCGTGACGCAGCAAGAAAAGGGTGCGCACCCTTTCGCTTTTTGCAAAACGTTTGTATAATGAAAGCAACACAGACATGTCTGTCATGCAAGAGTCGCGTGCATGGTACGTCATGTGGGATGCAACAAAAATAAAATGTGTATAGAAAATATGAGAGGAGGTGAGCTCCATGCCAGCAAAGAAAAAAACAGCAAAGCGTAAGGTCGCAAAGAAAAAGACGGCACGCAAGACAGTACGCAAAGTTGCAAAAAAGAAGGTAGCAAAGAAGGCTGTCCGCAAGACGGCGAAGCGCAAAGTGGCAAAGAAAAAAGTCGCAAAGCGCACGACAGCACGAAAGGCGCCAAAGCGCAAGGTTGCAAAGAAAGCAGCACGGAAGGTAGCAAAAAAGAAGGTGACGAAAAAGAAGGCTACAAAGAAGACTGCGAAGCGTAAGGTTGCAAAGAAGACAACGCGCAAAAAGGCAACAAAGAAAACAGCACGTCGCACAACGCGCCGTCGCTAGGTGCGAGGCACGAGCTCTTCAGTCGACAGGAGAGCTTGTGCGTAGCGCAGCAAAAAACACTCCGCTCCGGTGGAGTGTTTTTGCGTAGAGGCGAGGGGCGTGGTTATGCGTGCGAGGCAGTTTCGCGTTGGGCGTGCGCGTCGGCTTCTTGGAGGGCGGTGATGATGGGGTCAAGCGCGCCATCAAGGACGCCGGGAATGTTACTCCAGTTTTTCTTGATGCGGTGGTCAGTGATACGGTCTTGCGGGAAGTTGTAGGTGCGAATTTTTTCGCTGCGGTCACCGGTGCCGATTTGGGACCGGCGTTCTTCACCACGTTCCTTGGCACGACGCTCATCCTCAGCCTGCTTGATGCGCGCGCGCAACACGCTCATGGCGCGGTCCTTATTCTTGTGCTGACTCTTTTCATCCTGACACGAGACGACGGTGCCGGTAGGGATGTGCGTAATGCGCACGGCGCTCATCGTCGTGTTGACGCTCTGTCCGCCGGGACCGGATGAGGCAAAGGTGTCAATGCGGAGGTCTTTGGGGTCAATGGTGATGTCCACTTCTTCGGCCTTCGGGAGTACGGCAACGGTAGCGGTGGAAGTGTGCACGCGCCCCTGCTTCTCGGTTTCCGGGATGCGCTGCACGCGGTGAACGCCGGACTCGTATTTGAGATGACCATAGACGCCCTCTGCGCCAGCCGGCGCACTTATTTCACAGATGATCTCCTTGTAGCCACCGATAGCGGTTGCGTGAGAGTCCAGGATGTCTACCTTCCAATTGTGCAGCGCAGCATAGCGCGTGTACATGCGAAAGAGGTCGGCCGCAAAAAGGCCGGACTCATCACCACCGGCGCCGGCACGAATTTCCAGGATGACGTCCTTGTCGTCGTCGGGGTCTTTGGGCAGAAGGAGGAGCTCAATCTCATCCTCCAGCTGTGCTTTTTCACGGGCAAGTGCGGCGTTGTCCTCAGCCGCCATGGCGGCAATGTCGGCATCGTCGCTCGCAATAAGCTCGGCGTTGTTCTGCATTTGGCGCACAACATCTTCGTGGCGTGTAATCTTGGCAATGATTGCGCCGAGTTCTGTGTGGCGGCGTCCGAGCTCCGCCAACTTCTTGGGGTCGCCGGTAATGGCAGGGTCTTGCAGCTGCGCATCAAGTGCAGCGTACTCTTCTTTGCACTGTGTGATGAGGTCATCCATAGGGTGTGTTTCACTACGTAAGTTGATCTGTCACTACTATACCGCGCTGTTGGCAAAAACACAATTGGATATGCAATCAAACATATGAACAAGAATTGACGAGTATGCCATCCCTGTGATACGCTAAACCCAGTACGGGGCAATAGTGCCCGGTTCAATTAACGTTTTTCGTCATGTCAGTGCAGCACGACAATATCTTGCGTCACTTCTCGCAGTGTCCGCTATGCAATGCGGAGTATGATAGCGTGCGTGTGGCGGTTATTGAGCAGAGTGCGCAGCGCACGGTCTTCCACAACACGTGTCCCTCCTGTGAGACAAGCATGGTGCTTGTGGTGACACAGGGGCAGATGGGCACGCTGTGTGTTGGGTCGGTCACAGATGTTGCGGCGCATGAAGTTGCACGCCTCACAGGACCAAGGATTCAACCTGATGCCGTCCTTGACTTGTATACGGACTTGCGTCAGTACAAGGGCACGCTTGCGGCACTGTTGGGGGAGCGCACGAACGCAGCACGAAAAGCAGTAACTCTCTCTAAATAGATTTCATCATATGGAAAAGTACACACTCCAGGCGCAGCAACGTGCAGAGCATGGGCGCGCCGCACGCCGCACTGCCGGGACGCGCATTCCCGCAGTCGTCTATGGACAGGATATGGAAGCACAGCCGCTGTGGATTGATGCTGCCGCTTTTGCGCGCGTGTTTGCTCAGGCGGGCGAGACAGGTGTTATCGAGTTGTCTCTTGACGGGGCAAAGAACGCGCTGCCAACAATTGTGCGCGATGTGCAATACAGTCCACTGAAGCACACGATTACGCATGTTGACTTCTACCGGGTCAGCATGAAGGAAGAAGTAACGGCAGACATTCCGGTTGTGTTGCACGGTGAGGCACCGGCAGCAAAGCTGGGCGGGACTATCATGCAGAATGTGAATACCATTGAAGTACGCGCACTGCCATCGGACTTGCCACACGAGATTGCCGTGGATGTGGCGTCGCTGGAGACATTTGATGACAGTATCACGGTCGCGGACATTACGCCACCGGAAAATGTTGCTATCATATCGGATGCGGACATGGTTGTGGTGAGTGTTGCCGCACCACGCGTAGAGGAAAAGGAAGACGTTGCAGCAGAAGGGTCTACTGAAGAGACTCCGGCAGAAGAGGCATCAACGGAGGAATCTGCCGCTTAGAGCGCCGGACGCGTGACAGCCCGCAAACGACGCACATCACTGTGCGTCGTTTTTCTGTCTGCGCGCGCCGTGGCGTGTGGTATAATAGACATGTATCTTTGTGGATGTAACGTGCCTGTGAAAAAATATACAGACAGACAATATGGCAGGCGATATGTGCTGTTATCTGCGGCTGCGTGCAGTGTGGCTTTTGTCGTGGGCAGCGTGTTGTCAGTGCACGCTGCTGTGAGCGAAAAGGATTTGCAAAGTAGCGCAAAGAAAATTGAGAAGAAAATTTCAAAAGAAACAAAGAAGCTTAAGGAGGCACAGGGCACGCTCTCACAGGTGCAGCGCTCGCTGTCCGTCACGGCGCAGCGCGTGTCACGCACGGAGGACCAGTTGGAGCGCATTGCAGCGGAGATGACGCAGCGCGAGAAGACAATCAGTGACCTGACAAAGCAATTAACCTTTCAGAAATCCGTGCTCAAGAGCACAATGCGGGAACTCTACCTAATGGAGCGGGAGAGTGCGGTTACGCGACTCTTTGCACAGAAGGGGCAGCACTTTCTGGCAACAGACTACGACCGCATGAGGACACTGCGCAATCGCGTGATTGATGAGGTGCGCAAGATCGAGAAGCTCAAGGCCCAAGTGGAAGCGGCACGAGCGGAACTTGCCGACAAGAAGGAGAAACAGAAAGCGCTGTTGGATCAGCAGAGGCAAGAGCAGCGGGCCTTGGCTGTGACACGCAACGAAGTGGCGCAGGAAGTGCAGCGCCGTGCAGCAACGCTTGCGGAACTCAAGAACGAATTGGCGGCGGTGCGTAGCAAGTTGACGAGTTTGTTGGGGAAGAAAATCAACGCCGGTGACATTGTGGAGGCAGCAAAGATTGCCAGCAAGGCAACGGGTGTGCGCAAGGATTTCATCCTGGGCGAGCTCGTCGTGGAGACAAATCTTGGCTCATACACAGGCGGGTGCACATACAAAAAGGCAAACATGACGACGGCAAACAAGAACGTTTTTAAGACGCTTGCAAAAGAGCTTGGATATAACTATAAGAAGCTCAAGGTGTCATGCGCGCCAGGGTATGGACATGGAGGTGCCATGGGTGTGGCGCAGTTTATGCCAACGACGTGGCTGGGCTACAAGAGTCGTATCGCGGCAGCAACAGGACACACTCCGCCGGACCCGTGGAATTTGACCGATGGCGTTATGGGTATGGCGTTCTATCTCAAGAACAAAGGCGCGGATAGAAAGAAGGGTGAGTTTGAAGCGGCCAAGCGGTACTACTGTGGCTCACCGGCAAGTCGGTACTGGAACACCAAGTGTAATGATTACGCGCGCAAAGTGCTCTACTGGGCGGATAACTACGAACGACTGCTAAAATAGTATGAAAATCGCATTGGTGCATGATTATTTGGTGCAGTACGGTGGCGCGGAGCGTGTGCTGGAGAGTTTTGCACGTGTCTTCCCGGAGGCGCCCATCTATACGCTGGTGTATGACGCACAGGCAACGCGAGGCGTGTTTGAGAAGTACGATGTGCGCACATCGTTTCTGCAGCACATGCCGTTTGCGCGCACGCACCACCGCTTCTTTCCGCTGCTGATGCCGTTGGCGATTGAGCAGTTTGATTTGTCACGGTTTGACGTTGTGCTCTCGGACTCCTCAAGCTATGCCAAGGGGGTGATTACGCGACCGGAGACGGTGCACATCTCCTATGTGCACACGCCCATGCGCTATGCGTGGGATGACTGTCAGAAGTATACCAATGACTTTGGGTTGCCCCACCTCGTCAAAAAGATGGTGCCGTTTGCGATGAACGGTATTCGCATCTGGGACCGCGTGAGTGCGCGACGCATTGACTATCCCATTGCTAACTCCGCATTTGTTGCGCGCCGCATCAAGAAGTACTATAACCGCGATGCGGTGGTCATCCACCCGCCGGTAGATGTGGCGCACTTTCGGCTGCGACCGGAGTTGCGGGATGAGCGTCTCGCCGGCGAGACGTACTTTCTGATGGTAGGACGCCTCATTGCCTACAAGCGGCATGATATTGTCATTGAGGCGTGCAACCGCCGCGGTATTCCGCTAAAGATCATCGGGCGTGGGCCGGAGGAGGCACGGCTGCGGCGCATGGCGGGGCCAACAATTGAGTTTCTCTCGCGCGTAGATGATGCGGATTTGGCACGCTACTATGCCAATGCGCAGGGATTTGTCTTTCCCCAAGAAGAAGATTTTGGGATTGTGGCGATTGAGGCGCTTGCGGCAGGGCGGCCGCTAATTGCGTATCGTGGTGGTGATATCGTTGACCACATTGTGGAAGGGCGCACAGGCGTGTATATTGAAGAGCAGACAGCGGATGCCGTGGTGGCAGCACTCGATGCGTTTGCACGTCACACGTTTGTGCACGAGGATATTGCCACGTATGCCGATAAGTTTGACAAACATCAGTTTGAGCGTAAGATAAGGAGATATGTGCATGCAGTTGCTGATGAGTATCACGCGGCACATAATCTTTCTCCCATCATAACACCAGCATGAGCACACACGGACCACACGACGTTTCTCTGGACACACTTCTGCACATCTTTCGCACGCATGCACGCACATTTTGGACTGTACTTATCCTGAGCCTCATGCTTGCCGTGAGTGTGTGGGCGCTCCAGCCCACTGCCTATGCCGTGCACGTCTTGCTGGATGTCGCACGCATCGGAGAAACTGCAGACACACCGGACTATACGTATGATGCCTACTACCGTTTGCAGGCGGATGAGCAATTTGGGGAGACAGTCGCGCACTGGCTGCGCACGCCGCGTGTCGTGGATGATGTGTTGCGCACGGCGGCAGCGCCGGTGCCTGCAACGCTGCGTGCACGCGAGCGCTTCTTTCGGGCGCACCGCGTATCACCGCAGAGCATTGTTGTCACCTATACGGTGACCAACCCGCTTGTGGGCACACGGATTGCGCAAGCGATGGGCAAGCAACTCAACGCACGCGTGGCAGCACTGAACTACACAGTACCTCGCGCGCCATGGTTTGCCGTAAAGGTGAGCGACCCGGTTATTGCGCGCGACACCACACCGCTGTGGCTCGCCCTGGCAGCCGGCGGTGTCGGCGGCACGGTTGGCGGTGGATTGTTTGTGCTCGTGCTGCACGCAGTGCGTGGGGCACGTCGCACACAACAAGCATAGAGCGGTGTAATGCGAGCAAATTCTCCCACGAGAGTTTTATAAAACAAAAAGAAAAACACACAAGAGAGCGCGGCATGACGAAGGGCGTGTTCTTTTTGCACAGCTAACAACAACTCTATGAGAATTGGTATTGACATTCGCGCGCTCGTCGCGGGGCGCAGCAGTGGCGTGGAGGCCTACACAACACAGTTTCTTGCACAGCTCTTTGCCGCGTGTCCCGAGGATGAGTTTGTGTTGTTTTTCAATGCATACCATGACGTTGATGTCGACCTCTCGTGGGCACAGAAGTATGACAATGTCAGCATCACGCGCACACGCATCCCCAACAAGCTTCTCAATCTCGCACTGTGGTACCTGAAGTACCCAAAGCTGGACCGCATGCTCGGTGGCGTGGATGTGTTCTTTATGCCAAACATCAACTTCTGCGCAGTGTCACGCGGGACAAAGCTGATTGTGACAATCCATGACCTGTCCTTTGAACACTATCCGCAGA
>JALXES010000084.1 GCA_027069365.1 Candidatus Moraniibacteriota bacterium
CCCTTTGCGTTTGCGGCAACAGACCAGCGCACCTTGGCGCAGCAGTTGGAGCATGTTGCAGATAGTGATGTTGTCGTGGTGTGGGAGCATGGCACGCCGCGTGCCACTGCCGTGCTCTTCAAGGCATTGCAGTCGTCTGCACAGACGGTCAAAGAATACACCGTGCCGACAGGACAGGCATATGTGGCGTGGATTGCACGACGCCTCCACGCCATCGCGCCCGGCACAAAGATTACGCGCAGTGCCGCAACACGCCTGGCAGCGTGTATTGGTGATGACCTTGTGCGTATGCACAACGTGCTTGCACAGTGTGCTGCATATGCGCACGGCACGCGTGTAACAGATGATGTTGTGCGCCACTTCTGTGCGCCACGTGCGAGTGCGCAGGCATTTCGCGCCGTGGAGGCGTTGCTGGGGAACAACCGTGCAGATGCTCTAACACTCTTGGCAGAGCAGTTGCGTGCCGGAGAAGATGCCTTCAAGCTCTTTGGTCTATATGCGTACCACGTACGCTCACTTGTGGCTGTAGCGGATTGTGTGGCACGCGGCATCACATCAGCGCCGGCCGTGGCGGCGGAGACGGCGCTCAAGCCCTTTGTGGTACGCATGGCACTTGGCGCGGTGCGCACAGCGTCACTGCCGCGTCTCCTGTATGCGCACGCACGTCTTACAGCATTGGATGCGGATGTCAAACGCGGTGCGCTGACGATGGAGGATGCGCTATATGACTTTGTGGCACGTGTCTAGGCAATGCACACAAAAACACCCCTGTGCAGGGGTGTTTTTGTGACGTGCTATTTGATAAGTGTCTTGACGGCAGCATTGAGGCGACTTTTGAGGCGTGCCGCGGTGTTCTTTTTGATCACACCTTTCTGTGCAGCCTTGTCCAGTGCTTTCTGTGAGGCCTTCATCCATTTCTGTGCGTCGTCCACATTGCCGGCACTGATGGCTTTGCGCGTCTGCTTGATGGCGCCGCGGAACAACCCGCGGACGATGGTGTTGCGTGCTGTCTTGCGCGCTGTGACACGCATGTACTTCTTTGCTGATGCTTTGATTGGCATAGAATTTTTTCAGTGATTAGAGAATACGTGAGAGCTGTGTGCACGCCGCCTCAGTCTGTGCGCCGCGCACTATTAGGTTAGTACCACTTATTTTTAGCATTGTTTCACACTTTTGGCAAGGGTTTGGATGTTGTCTCGCACACATGCGCCTGCCTCACAAGAGATTATGTGCCGTCACAACGTGTGTCTTTGCTTCCGGGTACCTGTTGGAGAATGCTCTACTCAACTTTCCTCCGTGCAGCTTTATTTCACAGCCGATGATTTCTCTGTTGTTTTGCAAGACCATATCAACTTCACTACCGCTTTTGAGTCGCCAATAGTGTACCGTGTAGTTACTGTTTGTGTAAGCAATAGCCTTTTTTACTTCGCTGACCACAAAATTTTCAAATATTGCTCCGGCGTCCGGTCGTACATCAGGTTTATCAAAGTTGTTTATGATTGCATTACGCAAACCAAGGTCCCAGAAGTAAATTTTTGCCGCCTTACCAATCTCATCTCTGCGGTTCTTTGTAAAAGGAGGTAGTCTGTAAATCAAAAAACTTTGCTCAAAAATATCCACGTAACGTTTGACGGTGTTTGCTGAAATACCGAGTTTGTTGCTCAACTCGTTATAGTTAATCAGATTCCCAATCTGGTACGCGAGTATGCGCAGAAGTTCCTGAGCCTTCGTCTTGTTGTCAATGAGGTGGAGTTCCGTAATGTCCTTGAATACGGCAGTTGCTGCCAAGTTTCGTAGGTACTTCGTGTCACGTGGTAGAGAGAGTATGTTGGGATACAGACCATAGAGTAACACATTTTCAAGCAGAGATGTGCTGTCGTAGCGCTTTATGCTCTCACGTGTATCTTGTGTGCGAATTTTATCAAAAATCGTGTTGGTCATCTTTTTCTCGGCACCTGTTTGGTACAGATACTCACCATAGGATAGTGGGTATAAGTGGTAAAAGATGCTGCGCCCCGCCATGCTCTCGCTGGTGGTGTTTCTGATATGCAGAGATGATGAGCCGGTTACCATAATCTGTAGGGACGCATCATTGTCGTGCAAAATTTTAACTGCTCGTCCAGGGTTGCTCAGGAGGTGGATCTCGTCAATGATGATTTGCTGCGCATTGCCAATGAGTTGTTTATACACTTGCATGCTGTATGTCTCAAGAGCGCTTCTGATAGGCTCTTCGTCCACAAGCAAATAGAGTGCGTGTGGGAAGAGCCGCCTCAGGAGCGTTGTTTTGCCAACCTGTCGCGCACCGAGTAAAATCATCGCCTGCTTGTATGTGGCGAAGTGATTGCGCAACTCCGAGTCAATTGCGCGTCTCATAGTGTGACTTGTTGACATGGCGTTTGTACTTATTTTCTGTCCATTGCCTCCATAATATGTAAAGATTGCAGAAAAGTCAATACTTTTCTGCAATATATTGCAGAAAAAGTTAAGACTTTTTTGCGATGTGTAGATATGTGCCTGCCCTGAACAGGAGTTTTTTGCACAAAGTTCAATGTCTCAATGTGTGAGTTTTATTGGGAAAATATGAGTGATAGTCACCGCTACGTTGGCTGTGGTAAACTGTAGAGGAGGGGTGGTTGACGATTTAGGCATGGTATGAAGCTTTAGGGTTTGGGATATGATTGCACACTTGCAGGGGAACGTTATCGCGCGGACTGGCAACACGCTCATCATTGACGTGGGTGGTGTTGGGTATGGTGTAACAGTGAGCACCTACACGTTCGGTAAGACAATTGGTGCACAGGAACTCGCTCTCTACATCTATACGCACGTGCGGGAACAGGAGATTACGCTCTATGGCTTCCAATCGCCGGATGAACAGGAGCTATTTACGGCGCTCCTGACGATTAGCGGCGTGGGGCCAAAGGCGGCAATGAACATCCTGTCCATTGCGGACCCGCAGACCATCCTTACGGCGATTGCGCACGAGGACGCCTCGCTGCTGACCAAGGTCTCCGGCATTGGCAAGAAAACAGCCGAGCGCATCGTGTTGGAACTGCAGAACAAAGTGAAAAATCTCATCACAGCACTGCCACGAGAAGACGGCGTGCAGATAGGCGTGGATGCTGATGCGATTGACGCGCTGGTAGGGCTGGGATATTCTGTTGCGGAGGCGCGTGAGGCGCTCAGCGCCAGTGCTGCGGGGTGCGCACCGGATGCGGACATCAGTGCGCGCATCACGGCGGCGCTGAAATATGTTGGCCAGAAGAACGCATGAGCACACAACAGCGACAACCGGAAGGAGGATTGCTGCAGTCGCGCGGCTGGGCTGTTTTTCAAGAAGCGGCCGGTGTGAGGGTTGCAGTTGTTGCAGAGCGTACACAGCCAATTTTTTGCCACGTACTCACGTTGCCAATCGTGGGCCGCTATCTCTATGTGCCGCGCGGTGTGCCACAGATTTCGGAACATCTCCCGCAATTGCGCGCTCTCGCAGCACGCTATGACTGCGCGTGGATACGTCTTGAGCCGCTGGAGAAACATTGGGATGTGCAGGAAGGTGTGCACTCGCCGCACGACATGCAGCCGCGCTGTGTGTTGCAGATGGATCTGACGCCGGATAAGGACGCACTCCTAGCGCAGATGAAGAGCAAGACGCGCTACAATATCCGCTTGGCACAGAAAAAGGGTGTGGAGGTCAGCGTGTACCGCCACGGCGAGCCGGGAGCGGATGAGGCACTTGCAGCATTTGTGACGCTGATAGCTGCAACGGCACAGCGCAAGGGCGTGGTCTTCCATCCGCGTACGTACTATGAGCAGATGTTTGCGCACGTCGCACATGAGAGCGGCACGGATATCATGCTGTATGTGGCACGCTATGATGGTGTGGTTGTGGCGGCAAATCTCGTGACGGTCTGTGGCGATGTGGCGACATACCTGCACGGCGCAACGTCCGATGCGCACCGCAGTGTGATGGCGCCGTTCCTCTTGCAGTGGCGACAGATTACAGATGCCAAGAAACGTGGCTGTCGGTGGTACGACTTTGGTGGTGTGTTTGGGGACAACAGCGATACCGGCAAGGCAGGCATCACACGTTTCAAGAAGGGATTTGCACCACATGTTGCGCCGCTGTGCCTGCCGGGCGCGTATGATGTGGTGTGTGTACCGTGGCGTTATCGCTTGTACAGAGTGTTGGAGCGCGCCAAGCGCGCGTGGCGCACACTGCGCACATAGCTTTTACGTGGCGTGTTCTCGCATTTTTTGGGAAACCTATGAATCGCATTCTCGTAGTTATCAAGAAACTCCTGCCGCAGCGCGTGTTTCGTGCGCTGCAGCCGGTGTACCACTTCACACTCAACGCGCTGGCGGCGGTCGTTTATCGACACCCTAGCCGGCGGATGATTGTCGTGGGTGTGACGGGGACAACGGGCAAAACAACGACGGTGTTTATCTTGGCGCACATACTGCGCAGCGCCGGAATGCGTGTGGGCTACACATCCACGGCGCTGTTGTCTGATGGTGAAGAGGACTGGCTCAATGATAAAAAGATGACGATGTTGGGGCGGTTCTTTACGCAGAAGATGCTTGCGCGTATGGCGCGCAACCACTGTGACGTGGCGATTGTGGAGACGACCAGTGAGGGCATCGTGCAGTACCGTCACCGCTTCATTGACTATGACGTGCTGTTGTTTACGGGACTGTACCCGGAGCACATTGAGTCGCATGGCGGGTTTGAGAACTACAAAGCGGCGAAACTACGGCTGTTTACGCACCTGCAACGATGTGCGCGCAAGGCGTGCTGCAGCGTGCCCAAGACAATTGTAGTCAATGGCGATGATGCGCACGCACAAGACTTCCTCGCACCATGGGCGCAGCGCAAAATCACCTTTGTGCGGGAGGGTGCAGAGAGGCCCGACTTTGGTGCGGATAGTATACAGTACACCTATCGCTACGACGGTACGACACCGCAGGGCGTGGCGCTGACGTTCGATGGTGTGCAGCTGCAGACGTCCCTGCTGGGCACCTTTATGGCAAACAACGTGGCGGCAGCCGCAAGCGTGGCGCGTGCATTGGGACTCTCCAATGCGCAGATTTCCGCAGGCATCCAGCGTGTGCCGGATGTGCCGGGGCGCCTGGAGCGCATCATGGCGCCGGACGGCTTCACGGTGATTGTGGACTATGCCTTTGAGCCGGTCGCGATGGCGCGGCTGTACGAAACCGTCGCGGCACTTGCACCACAGCGCATCATCCACGTGTTGGGCGGCACGGGCGGTGGGCGTGACCGTGCACGACGCCCAAAAATTGGCGCACTCGCCGGCGCACACGCTACACATGTAATTGTGACCAACGAGGACCCGTACGATGAAGACCCACGCGCAATCATGGAAGACGTCGCGCGCGGTGTACGCAGTGCCGGCAAGACGGATGGGGCGGATATGGAGATTGTCCCTGACCGGGCAGCAGCAATTCGCAAAGCACTCAGCCTTGCGACCGCAGGAGATGTGGTGCTCATCACGGGCAAGGGGTGCGAGCAAGCAATCTGCGGCCCAAACGGCACGATGACGCCACACGATGACCGGACGGTTGTCAAAGATGCGTTGGGCGTGTAAAGTGTGATTAGACGGGCTGTTGGCGCAGTTGGTAGCGCGCCTCCATGGCATGGAGGAGGTCACCGGTTCGAACCCGGTACAGTCCACATGTGCTTGAAGCACGTACGATTTAATGGTAGGATAGGGCAGTGTCGTCCTGTATCGGCACGCACATATTATTTTGGAGAGGTGGCTGAGTGGTTGAAAGCCCGTGCTGCGAGCGTGCATAGCAGTGCGCTGCTAAGGTTTCCTTAGCAGGTCAGTCATAGGTTCCGATACTTAACAATGCATTATAAAACTGGAGAGGTGGCTGAGTGGTTGAAAGCGGCACCCTGCTAAGGTGTTAGTCTGCGATAAGCGGGCTCGAGGGTTCGAATCCCTCTCTCTCCGCTAGCACTACCCAAAAACACCCCGTGAATGGGGTGTTTTTGGGTAGCGCCTGTTTGTGAGGTGGGATTCGAAGGGAGGGCGATGCGCGTGGAGCGTTGCGACACGCGGACCATCGCACTCCCCGGGTCAGGAGGGGAATCCCTCTCTCTGAGGCCTTCGTCCGCCAAAGCGGACTTCGGCGGACGTAGGTCCGCAAGGAGTCTGCGACGGCGGAATGACACCTAACATTAAAGACAAGAAACAACGCTGCCAATATCCTCTCGTATCAGGGGATATTTTAAGTGTTGTCTTTGTGTAAAGAGATGTCTTTTCAGAATCCTGAAGGATGTGTTGCGCACATGGTCACATGTTGCAGAAAGATTTCGCATAGGAAACTTTGCCTTTCGGTGGTGAAGTGGGGTATAATGAAAAAAGTAATGTTCTAGTGCACGTACTATGATTTCTATTTTCAACCACTTGTCGCAGAAGGATAAGCGTCTGGCGATTGAGGACCTCATCCATGACTCCACACCGCGACCATCGTTCTTTGCAATGGTCATTTTGTCAGTGTTGATGGCAACGTTTGGGCTGCTGATTGATAATGCGTCAGTGATTATCGGTTCCATGCTGATTGCGCCAATTCTCTCGCCAATTTTGTCACTGTCCATGGGGATTGTGATGAGCGACAGTATGCTGGTAGCACGCAGCGGCTGGACGCTCATCAAGTCGCTTGCCGTGGGCGTGGCGCTGGCGACGGTGGCAACACTCTTTGTCTCGGCTGAGAGTCGGACTGTTGGGGCGGAGATTTTGTCACGCATGCAACCGTCGCTGGTGTTTTTTTCCATTGCCTTTGTGTCGGGGTTTGCGGCGGCGCTGGCGCGCGTCAATCCGGACCTTTCGGAGACACTCCCGGGTATTGCAATTAGCGTGGCACTCATCCCACCGTTGGCGGTGGTAGGCATCGGCATTGCGCTGTTGAATTGGCCGATGATCAGTGGCGCGGCAATGCTTATGGCGGTAAACGTTGTGGGGATTGTATTTGCAAGCATGTTGGTGTTCTCTATGATGAATCTCTATGTTAATCGGGATGTGGCGGTGCGTGCTGCGCAGGCGGAAGACCGTGCGTTGGAAAGGGAAAAAGCGCGTGCGGAACGGGAAAAGGCTAAAGCAGAAAGCGCGACAGCAAAAGGTGCGTAGGAAGCGGATAACATGACACATATGATGAATTTGCGCTATTTGAACACGATTTTCTTTTTTGGTGTGCTGGCTGCTGTGACGTGGGGTGCGTATTTGTTGTTTGCACCGTTTGCAAATGCACTGTTTATGGCGGCAATTCTGGCGATTCTGTTTTATCCACTGTACAGAAAGATGGTGCAATGGTGTGGCAACCGTGCACAACTTGCGGCGTCCGCGATGGTACTTGTGGTGGCGCTGACAATCATTCTGCCGGTAGCAAGTGTGAGTGTGCTGGTCATTTCACAGGTGGCAGGTGTTGTGCAAACGATGACAACCGATGCTCAGACTGTCGCCGGGGTGCAAGATGCGGCCAATAGGGTTGCTCGTTTTGTCCCGGGCGCTGGCGAAACATTTGTGTTCTCGCAAGAGTCGCTTGCCAAATTGGCGCAACAGACAGGCAGCTTTTTTGTGACCGTTGCCCAAAAAACGTATGCCAGTCTTGTGGGGAGCGTGCTTGGTATTTTTGTGCTGTTCTTTACGCTCTTTTACTTCTTTGTTGACGGTGAGCGCTTGATGCGTACGCTGATGTTCCTCTCGCCGCTGTCGGACCGGCATGAACGATTGCTCTTTGAGAGTTTTAGTGCAATGAGTCGTGCGACCATCAAAGGCACACTTATTATCGGCACCATACAGGGCTCGCTGGGCGCACTGGTATTGTTCCTGGCCGGTGTGCATAATATTCTTATTTGGTGGGTTGTAATGATTTTCTTTGCCATCATTCCGCTGTTTGGTGCCGGTGTTGTTGGATTTCCCTTTGCGCTTTACTATTTTATGACCGGAAACATTCCTGCCGGGACAATCCTTGTGATTGGGTTTGCCGTCATTTCCTTCCTGGACAACTATTTGCGACCACTTATTGTAGGACGGGACATGCAAATGCACACACTATTGGTATTCTTTGCGACGCTGGGCGGTATCATGACGTTTGGATTGTTTGGTTTTATTGTGGGGCCAATTATCATGGCGCTGTTTGTGACGTTGTGGCAGATTTACGCACTGGAGTTCAAGAAGCAACTGGAGGAGTACAACAGTGCGCATGATGGTGTGTAGGGGAGCGGTATTTGTGGAGTTTGTAGGTGACTCGGTGATACGCGCCGAGTTTTTCTCTGCTATACTGCAGGTATGGATATGGCGTGGTATCACAATCTGCCGCAGATGATCGACCCCGTTGCTGTGCAACTGGGGAATTTTGCAGTGCGGTGGTATGGGCTGATGTGGCTTGCGGGGTTTTTTGTGGTGTGGGCACTTCTGGTGTGGCGTGTGCGTCGCGGTGAAGTGCAGCGCGTGCTTGCCGGCATGAGGCGGGAGGATGTCAGTGATGTGGTGATAGCTGCGTTTTTTGGTGCGGTGCTTGGCGGACGCATCGGCTATGTGCTGTTCTACAATTTTGCATATTTTGCAGCGCATCCTCTGGCAGTTATCTCGCCGGTAGTGGATGGGCGCTTTGTGGGCATTAGCGGCATGAGTTTTCACGGTGGCGTTGTTGGTGCGGCGCTCGCACTGTGGGTGTTCGCACGGCGTCGTGGGTGGTCGCTGCTGGCTCTGACGGATTTTGCGCTACCGGCGGTACCGCTTGGTTATCTCTTTGGACGCATCGGGAATTTCCTCAATGGTGAGCTGTGGGGGCGTGTGACGGACAGTGTGCTTGGCATGTACTTTGCCGCCGCGCCGGATGGAGGTGCTTTGTTGCGCTATCCATCGCAGCTACTTGAGGCGTTCTGTGAGGGTTGTGTGCTTTTTGCTGTACTCTGGCCGTTACGTATGCGCCTTGCACGATGGCGTGGCATGATGACAGGGCTGTTTCTGTGCGGCTACAGCATAGCGCGCTTTGTGGTGGAATTTGTGCGTGCGCCGGATGTGCAACTCGGTTTTGTTGCTGTTGGATTAACGATGGGACAACTCCTGTCTCTCGGTATGATGGGCGTGGGCGTGGCACTTCTTTGTACTGCACGTATACGCGGAAAGCGCAACGCATAATTCTGTGGTATACTGGAACTATCTATGGATAGTATCCGTGCAAAACAAAAAGAGAGTAGCGATGCAGTGCGGCATAGTGGCGTTGTGCGCTTTGCGGATGCGCAGTCACGTGTTGTGGCGCACCATAGCAATCCCTGGCGGGCCGAGCGGTTTGCGCGCAGTGGCTTTCGCACGCATGCGTTCTATACAGAGGACTCGGGACGCTATGTGACGCCCGTGCAGCGTGTGCGCATACAGCGTGACCGCGTACAGCCCTTTATGCCCGGTACGTCATTTGACACTATCAACGCACGCTACAGTGAGCACCCGTCAGTGCACTGGCGTCGGACATATATGCGGCGCTTGAGCCTGCGTCCAGTGCGCACAGCACTCGCAACGTGGCGCGGGTGGTGGCACTTTGAGATTTCGCCGGTGCGGGCGTGGAATCTGTCGCTGGTAGGTGCGATGCTGTTTGGTATGATTTCCATGGCGATGATCTATCGCTCTTTTGGGCAGCCGGTGTTTGCGACGGAGCCAAGTGCGGCGCCGGTGCATGAGGGACAGTATCAAGAGCAGCGAGTGCAGCCAACGCCTCTGGCGGCAACCGCACGCGATATTGCGGCTCGCAGCGCGCAGCATGCGCTGGAGAATGCCAAGAAAGGGCAGACGGTGGCGGCAACGATTGTACGCGACCCGGCGCAGGCTGCGTTTGAGGCGCGCGCACGAGAAATGGTGAAAGGCTACCCAATTGAGAAAATGTTGCCGGAGCTCTTCAAGCAGGACCGTACGGTGGCGGCATTTATGATTGCCATGGCCAAACAAGAAAGTCAATGGGGCAAACGCGTCCCCGTCCTGAACGGCAAGGATTGCTACAACTACTGGGGCTTCCGTGCCAAACGCGCACGCATGGGCACTGGCGGTCACACTTGCTTTGACTCTCGGCGCGACGCCGTAGAAACCGTTGCACGCCGCGTGCACGAGCTGGTCTATGAGTACAAGCGCACGACGGCAGCCAAGCTCATCGTCTGGAAATGTGGGTATAGTTGTCAGGGGCATAATCCGCACAACGTTGCGTCGTGGAAGCGAACAGTGCAGATGTACTATGATGCTCTCGTGAAGGGTTAGGCAATACTGTGACGCAGGATGAGCAAGCAATCGGCAGGTGGCCGATTGTTTTTTGCATGGTATACTGAAAGAGACTGGTGCGTGGCACAGTATGTGGCACTGCGCGGTCGCACAAACAAAAAGAACTGCATGATTCAAGGCGGTAGCATCAATTTGGCATCAGGCATGGTGCATACCAGAGAGCAGCGCGCCATCTACCCACTGCGGGAGCGCGTGTCATGGGCACGCGAATCCGTCATGGGGATGGTGTTGTTTGTGGTGCTCTTTGGCGTATTCCTCTTTCTCTTCAATCTTGACTATGCCATGCTTGCCAAGCGCGTGCAGGCGTTTATGGACCCCTATGGTTTTGTGCGTACCGAAAAAATTCCGCGCACGTGGCTGGAGCGTTACAACATCGTGATTTCCACGGACGCCGATACGGAAGTGGATCAGGATGGTGACGGACTGTCACTCTACAAAGAATATATCTACCTGACCGACCCCATTAACCCGGACACGGACGGCGATGGTGTACCGGACGGCGAAGAAGTAGCAAAAGGACAGAACCCTCGCGGTCTGGGCATTTTAGATGTGGACCACGATGGCATGTCGGACATTTGGGAGCGTGAGCATGGCCTGGACCCATTGCGCAATGATCGCGATGAGGACCGCGATGAGGATGGATTGACAAACTACAAAGAGTATCTCCACAAACTGGACCCGCTAAACCCTGACACGGACAACGATACGTTCTCAGACGGGACAGAAGTTCACAATGGCTATGACCCCAGTGCGCCGGGTGACGCCAAGCCGGAAACAACGATTGTCATCAACAAAATTAACGTCACAGTCCCAATGGTGTGGTCGCAATCGGTGTTTGAAGAGCAACTGCAAGCGGATCTGTCCAAGGGCGCCATCCACTATCCCAAGACGGCGGCACCTGGGCAGCCGGGCAACATGTTTATCGCAGCGCACTCCAGTAACTACGCCTGGGTGGAGGGGAATTTCAATTATGTTTTTAGTAAACTCAATAATGTCAAGCCCGGCGATACGATTGTCGTCACAACCACACAGGCCAACGGCGCTACAATCAAGTACCTCTACAAAGCGGTAGAGCAACGTGTTGTCCAACCGGATGATCCGTGGATTTTTCTCAAAACCGAAAAACCGACCGCAACATTCTCTACGTGCTGGCCATTAGGCACGCGCCAGAAGCGCCTCATTGTCAAGGCAGAACTTGTGCAGGTGCAGTAGATGCATGGATGGTGTATAATGGGGATGAATACAGTAGACACACCTCCTTATGAACCCTCTGGCACGCACAATTCTCGCAACCATTGCTTACTATGACGCAATGGACTATCCGCTGACGCTGTTGGAGGTGTGGCGCTACCTGAGTCTTGAGGACGTCAACATACAACCGCAGTACCGCAAGCCGCAGACGCTCGGGCAGATTGATGCGATGCTGAGCATGCTGGTCCGTGATGGTCGCCTGGCGTGTGTGGATGGCTTCTATGTTCTGCCCGGGCGCGAGAAGCTGGTGCCGGAGCGGCGACGCCGCGCACTCATCTCGGCAGTGAAGCTGCGTACGATGCGGCGTGGGGTGCGGCTGTTGCGTTACGTGCCGTTTGTGCGCCAGGTGTGGGTGACGGGGCGTTTGGCGATGAAGCACGCCGAGAAGAGCAGTGACTGGGATGTGCTGATTGTTTTGGCCAAAGGGCACATTTGGACGGGGCGGTTCCTTGTGACGCTCGTGACACAGCTCTTTGGGCTACGGCGCACGGATGCGCATCATGCTGACCACCTGTGTCTGAACTACTTCATCACGACGGGATCGTTGAGCATCTCGCTGGATGATCGCTACAGTGCGCACGAGTATATGATGGCGCGCCCGCTCTTTGCCAGCATCAATCCACAGAAGTTCCTGGCAGCCAACACGTGGATCAAGCGCTTTCGGCCGCACTTTGATACGCTTGTGTTGCGCTCACCCTATGCGGTGTCCGATACGGCGTTGACGCACCGCATGCGCCGTGCCGGCGAGTGGCTCATGCGGACGCTACACACAGAGGGCATTCTAAAGAAGTGGCAGCGCACCAAGATTATGAGCAATCCCAAGACATTTCAGCCCGGCAGCATGATCATCGCCAATGACAACGAACTGGTCTTTTTGCCACAGCCGCACAGCCCGCGCGTGTTGGCCGCCTACCACGAACGCTGTCGCCACCAAGGCCTCCGCACCTGCGCGTAAAGACCGCTTTATGGCGGTTTTTGTTTGCTCCTGTGAGATGAAAGGAAATTTCTACTTTTGTAGATGGTGCAGTGTATTAGTTCAAGATACGCCAAATAGTACTACCAAATTTCTACTTTTGTAGATGGTGCAGTGTATTAGTTCAAGATACGCCAAATAGTACTACCAAATTTCTACTTTTGTAGATTTGATGTAGATAAATATGCTACACACCTCATGGTGGCTGTGGTATGATAAAGATATGAAATTTGCACGGAGTAAAAAACTTACATTTTTCAATAACAAGGGCGGTGTTGGCAAGACGACACTCGCTTTTAATGTTGCGGCAGAGTTTGCCGCGAAGGGATACAAAACTGTGCTGGTGGACCTTGACCCGCAGTGTAATCTCACGCGTCTGGCTCTTGGTGATGAGTACTACACCGCGACATTATTCAACCATGATGCCAAGACCATTTATGATGTCCTGCGCGGCGTTATTCGCGGTGGTAGCGACATTGACGCCGATATTGCCCTTGAGCCGGTACGTATAAACCCTGCAAATCTCTTTCTTGTGCGTGGTGACATCAGGCTTTCTGCATATGAGAACCTTCTCACAACTGCATACAATCAGGCTGCTGCGGGCGAGCAGATTGGGTATTTCAACACAAGCGCCATCAATCGTTTTCTCAAAAAGAAGGGTATGGAGGAGCAGGTTGACATTTTTGTTGTTGATACGTCGCCAACTATGGGACTGCTCAATCGTGTCATTCTCTTAGGCACGGATTACTTCGTTGTTCCAATGAACCCGGACGCCTTTAGTCTGCAAGGCATTGAAAATCTCGGCACAACACTGGAACGATGGAAGAGTAATTGGCGTGATACAGGTGTGGCACTATCCGGTGAAATTGAGAGTAGGTTTGTGTTGAACGGAGAGGCGCTGTTCATTGGCTATATTCTCAACGCTTACAATGTCTATGGAAAGCAGCCAATCAAGGATCATCGCAAGTGGATTGCACAAATCCCGCCAACTGTGCAAAAATACCTCTCAGAAAAGCATTGCAGAAATGGCCTTGTGGCAACATCGCATGAGAGGGCCCTGCAAGAAATACAAGATTATGGGCGCATCCCTGCGCTCTGTCAGGAGACCGGGGATGCAGTCTTTACAGTGGATCCCAAGAAGCTTGAGGCGACGCAAATTGGCACAAAAGAAAATATCGAAAAAGCAAAAGATGAGTTCGGTGCGCTCTCAGAGAGCATGCTTGCAATTCTCCATGCATACTGATATTGACAAAAGCGTTTTGGCATGCTATACTTCTAGTGTCGTTAAAGAAGTCGGGTGACTCTTCCGTACGGGAGGGCCTCGGC
>JALXES010000085.1 GCA_027069365.1 Candidatus Moraniibacteriota bacterium
ACTATACACATATAATAATATCTATAATAATTTGTCAATATGGGAACACTTAGTTTAAGTGGACGCTCATCAGAACGCCTGAAAAGAATGAGAGCTGCAAGAGAGCAAACGGCATCAATGACCAATCCAACACCTAATCCTGAGTCGGGAGATGACACTAAATCAAAGAATACTGCCTCTGCCAAGTCAACGACAATAGAAGACCGTGCAACACTACACCGGGAAACTGATGTCAACGATACCTTCTACACTGGTGCGCAGTTGGAGGAGAAGTTCATTGGTACATCTGGCATGAATTTTGACTACCAAGAATACCGCAACCAGATGACTACGCTCGTCAACTCCGGTGTACCCTCAGTTGAGTGGCGCAACGGAGATGCTGTCATGAAAAAGCACCTTGCTATAGCAGCGGTACTTGGCATTGAGGTTGGTGGAGCAAAGATTGAATTACGTCAAAAATTAGCACCATACGCAGAACTTCTCCAGAGAAAACTACAGACGTTGGACTCTTCTTTCACATTCGTTCCAACTACTAATTCACCGATGGATTTTGACTACGGTACAGACGCAATGATACATAAGGCCCAGACGGATGCGGAAAAACGTCAGATTATGCGTGGTAAGAGACCTTACGTGTCATTTGGTGTCACGGCAGCAGACAAGAGACTTGCCGGGAAACAGAAAGGAAAAACCGTTATCCAATCTGATGTGGAAGTGCGCCTCCCAGGTAAGCGCAGCGAATTTGAAAAGTTAAACTCAGATCAGTTTAAGCTTGACCGCTTCTTGGATGATATTGCCACAGCTGTACAGGGTGCTTATGAAAAAAAACGGCAGGCGATTGCAGAGGGCAAGTCGCAGCATATTGCGCCTCACTGGATTGATTATACGGATTATTGGCACAATGATAATGATACATCAGGGCGTGACAATAGAAACCTTCACTAGAAACTGGAAAAGCACTCCTCGACAAAAATTGTAGTCGTGCTATACTTCTCTTCGCACGGGCTGCATGTGCTCCGGTGGGAGCGCACCTCCCGTGCAATCCGGTGCGATGCGTGCATACGCTGCATCGCAAAAATTGAACTTTACCAAAGAGGTGAATAATGAGTTTGTTGCATAGAATTTCACGCATTCTCTCGTGGCCGCTCCGCAGAGATACTTGCCAGCATATCCCCCGACAACAGCCCGACGCCTTCATTGACATTGACGAAGGTGACAAAACACTTTGGGATATTGTCCGGAATGAGCCACCGGCCATCCGCCATGACAATGTCCCGTGGCCACCAATGTCGCTTGGGGAGCGCATACGAAATACGCACACGATGTTGGGCGATTTGTTGTTCAGCGAAAATATTGACATGCTGAGTGACCTGGTTGACATCGCCAGGGAGGCGCCAACGCCGGCAGTTGCACGCAGAGATGCGGAAGAGTATCTGCGTGATGTACTCCTAGACAACGAAAGTCCCATGATTGTCCACAATCTCTCGGAAGCCACCCGCTTCCTCGCGGCAATCAAACGCGACTACGGCGACGAAATTTTTGAACGCGTCAGTGATGCGTTCATGCGTATGTGGTACGCATAGCATGCCACACAACAACCTCCCGACCCGGGATACATGCACTGTGTCCCGGGTTGTTTTCTTTTGGTATACTGGAGATGTACGATTTGCAGATAATCACTTTACTCCATGAAACGTATTCTCATCACCGGGGGTGCCGGCTACATCGGCTCGCACACCGCCGTCGCGCTTCACGAAGCCGGGTTTACGCCGGTCATCCTGGACAATCTGTGCAACAGCGACGAGCGCGCACTGGACGGCATCGCGCGCATCACCGGCGCACGTCCAATATTCTACCACGGAGACTGTCGCGACGCCGCCCTCCTGCGTGACATCTTTGCGCGGGAGGAGATTGCCGGGGTCATTCACTTTGCCGCGCACAAGGCCGTTGGTGAAAGTGTGCAGAAACCACTTCAGTACTATGACAACAACATCAACACCTTGCTGCGCGTTCTGACTGCTACCGGAGAGCAACTCTCTCCGCACGCGCAAACCACCTTCCCCTTCATCTTTTCCTCCAGCGCCACCGTCTATGGCGACGCGGACACGATGCCACTGACCGAAGAAACTCCCCGTAAACCGGCAACCAACCCCTACGGCAATACCAAAGCGATTGCCGAGGACATCCTGCGTGACACGGTTATTGCGCAACAAAAACTGTTACAAGAAACAACCAAGCAATCCTCTCTGCCTTCAGAAGAGATTGCTTCGTCGCAGCACCACTTATGTGACACTGCCTCTGACAATGACGCTATTTTACTGCACGCCATTGCATTGCGCTACTTCAACCCCATCGGCGCGCATCCGTCCGGACACATCGGCGAGCGCCCGGGCGGCACGCCGGCAAACCTCGTGCCCTACTTAACCGGCGCCGCCGCCGGCACACTGCCGCCGCTGACCGTTTATGGCGATGACTACGACACACCGGACGGCACCGGCGTGCGCGACTACATCCACGTCGTGGACCTTGCTGAAGCGCACGTAGCAGCGCTGCGCTATGCTCTCGGGCAAGCCGACGCACCACGCGTTGACACCTTCAACATCGGCACCGGGCGCGGCACGAGCGTGAAGGAACTCATCACGCAATTTGAAGAAGCCACAGGCGTGAAGGTCCCTCACACCATTGGCGCACGTCGTGATGGTGACGTCGCCACATGCTACGCCGACACAACCAAAGCTGCAAATATTTTGGGATGGCGCGCCCGCTACACCATCGCCGATGCACTGCGCCACGCCTGGGCCTGGGAGCAGCGGCAACGTACCGAATCCTAGATCATCTCTTAGAGAAATATGGCATCATGCATGATAAAGACGCTATACACTATGATGCACAGCACAACGCTATACAGAATTTGTATGCGCAGGAGCTTCTGTGGAATATGTGCCAGTGCAATGACAGCCAATAACCCCGGCAGGCTATAGCGTGGTTCAATCAGCCAATGTAGCGCCAGTGACGTTACTGTGGCGCCGGTCCACAGTAACACCAACGCTGTGTTGCGCCACTGTAACGTGAAGAGTGCCCCCAGTGCAGCAAGAATAATAGCATATGAGACACCCCGAGCAAGCGGTACCGTTGCAATGGCAATGAGCACATCATTATGCAAGAAGCGCTCTGCTGTTACGAAATTATAAGCGTGATCTATGACAAACGTCTTGTCATAGAAAAACCACCCGGCAAGAATGAGTAGTACCAACCCCACTTTTTGCATCCGAGACAGTCGTGAGATATTGCGCACGATGTCCGGCACTGATGCAACAACCAGCGGCAAAAACAGCACCGCAAAACATAGCAAAAAGAAGTAGATATTTCCCCAGTGCAATGCACCTGCCGGATGAGCGCTTTTGTCTCCCAATGCCACGCCGCCATTGATGACAACAAATCCGGCAAACGCAGACATCACCAGCCCATATGGAAGATACCGCAAGAGAAACTGCAATGAACCCACTCTCTGTAGCAACGCTATCCAATGGCGACGTTGTGTTGGGATGCGCACACGTTCATAAATATCTGCAAGCATGAATGCCACAACAGTAGCAGCGATGTATATCACCATATCCTGGCGCACAAGGAGCGTCAGGGCAAAGAGGCCGGCGGCGACCCAATGATGGCGCTTGTATGCCAAGGCGACCGCCAAGAGAAACAACGCAATCGCCGGGATATCCGTGTACACAACAAACGTGAAGAGAAACACTAGTGGCAGTGTGAGCACAGTAAACATCTCTTCTTCCGCACGCCCTGTTGTCCTCACAAGCACATAGACTCCCAGCACAAGGAGTGTACCAAAGACTGTTGCGGAGATATACCGAATATGACGTTGCTTTGGGTACTTCCCAAATGGATGCGCTATCACCTGTACACCACGTGCAACATATGCTACGGCGTAGTGGTAGCCGGGAATATTGGTGAGGTTTTCAAAATCCGCCTGTGACTGGATTTTGTCACTATAGATGCGCTTGATCATCTTGCTGTGCACTTTTTCATCACGCCGAAAACCTTTTTCTGTCGCAAGCATAAAGAGTGCAACAGCCTGCAAGAGAATGAGTGCTATGATTACCGTCCGATGACGTGACCAGAAACTTTGTGCTATCCGTAGCATTTATGTGCTATTTACGTTTTTACTCTACTGCAACCACTGCGGCATCGGCCAGCCGAATGCATTACGTGG
>JALXES010000086.1 GCA_027069365.1 Candidatus Moraniibacteriota bacterium
TGTAAGGAGAGGCGCGTTGTTGGCAAAGACATTGAAGGGTGCAGCAAACATCCGTGCGATGCTGCCGCCGCGCCAGGGTGTACTGCAGTCTGCCGCCTGAGCGTGGGCTGCACTGATGAGAGTGGCAAATGTGAGGATGAGGGAGGGGAGAAGCATGAGCGTGGAAGATTAGAAACTAGAATACGCACAGTATTGCCGTCTGTCAATCAATAAGCATACTCTGCATGACTCTATTATCATGATAACCCGTAAAAGGACTCTCGTCTATGAGGCCGGGGCTATACGCAACTAACGCTTTTTCGTGCTACTGCGCACAAAGCAAGAGCCCTGTGTATTACACAGGGCTGTGGAACTAGGGGCACGTGCGACCATTCTCCAGACACGCCTCCAAGAATGTGCGCACTTCCACGCGCACAGGTGTGTGTGCGAGGAGTTCATATGGCGCCATCCAGCCATGGAAGGCAATGTCGTTATCCTGTGGCGCCACCGTTATACGCCGCTGACATTGACTCATGTAGATGGTGTAGTTTACACCGACCGTTCCAAAGTCGTGCCAGAATACTCCGCACTGTTCCGGGGTCGTGATTTGGTCGGGATGCACACCAATTTCCTCATGCAGCAGCCGTCGCAATGCCATCGGTGCAGACTCGCTGTCGCGTACCGTTTCCAGAGGAAATGACAGCATGCCGGCACGCTTGGCAATGTGTGGCTTACTGCGCAGTTCCTCAATTGTCAGGATGTGGCTACCGTGTCGGCACAAGAGGATAAGTCCAACACCGCGGATCGTTGTTGTCATGAAAAGCTCCTTTTTGTTTTGTGAAAGATACTATGCGCATTATACAAAACTTCTCGCAAAGCACAAATTTCTTGAATCTCTTGTGTCTGAGTGGTACACTCTAGATAGACAGTAATCAAAGCTAGCTTGCACACGTCATGACAGAACTCGCCAAAAATTACAACCCGCACGCCACAGAAAAAGACCTCTACGAGGAGTGGGAGCGGCGCGGCTATTTCCAGCCGCAAGACCACGGCAAGGGTGAGCGCTTCAGCGTCCTAATGCCGCCGCCCAACGTCACCGGCGTGCTGCACCTCGGACACGCCCTGGAGAATACCATCCTGGACATTATGACGCGCTACAAGCGGATGCAGGGCTACGAGACGCTCTTTGTGCCCGGCGCGGACCACGCCGCCGTCGCTACGCAGGCACGCGTGGAGAAGAACCTCATCGGTAGCGGCGCGTACACCAACCCCCGCGAGGAGCTCGGCCGCGAGAAGCTCCTCGCACTCATCCGCGACTTTGCGGAGCAATCCAAGTCTACCATCACTGCGCAGGTGCGCGCGATGGGCTCCAGCTGCGACTGGTCGCGCTTTGCGTACACGCTGGACGACACCCGCGCGCACGCCGTAACAACCGTTTTTGAAAAAATGTACCGCGACGGCCTGATCTACCGCGGCTACCGCGTGGTCAACTGGTCCGTCAAGGGACAGAGCACCTGCAGCGATGACGAGCTGGAGCACCATGAGCGTACCGGCACACTGTACACCTTCAAATACAGCAAGGACTTCCCGTTTGCCATCGCCACCACGCGCCCGGAGACAAAGCTCGGTGACACCGCCGTTGCCGTCAACCCGACAGACGAGCGCTACGCGCAGTACATCGGCAAAACCTTCACCGTAGACGTCGGCGCCGCCAAGCCGCTTTCGCTGACGATCATTGCAGACCAAAACATTGACCCGGCGTTTGGTACCGGCGCCGTGGGTGTGACACCGGCGCACAGTATGGTGGACTTTGAGATGTATGAGAAGAACCCGGACATTGGCATCGTCCCTGTCATCGGCAAGGACGGTCGGATGCTGCCGGCTGCCGGCGCGGCCTACGCCGGATTGACGGTTGCCGAGGCGCGCGCAAAGTTTGTGGACTACCTCCGCGACAACGACCTGCTCATCAGCGAGGAAGACGTGCAGCAGAATGTCGGCACATCCGACCGCTTCGGCGATGTTGTGGAAGTGCTCCCAATGGAGCAGTGGTTCGTCGCCGTCAACAAGCCCATCCCCGGCCGCGACAACAAAACACTCAAGGACCTGATGCGCGATGCGGTCCACGACGGCGTGGACGGCGCAACAACAACCATCACGCCGGCGCGCTTCACAAAAGTCTATGACCACTGGATTGACAACTTGCGCGACTGGTGCATCTCCCGGCAGGTGTGGTGGGGACACCGCATCCCCGTGTGGTACCGTGGTGACGAAATGGTTGTGAGCGCCACGCGCCCGGACGGCGACGGGTGGGAGCAAGATCCCGACACGCTGGACACGTGGTTCTCCTCCGGGATGTGGGCATTCTCCGCACTGGGCTGGCCCGACGATCTGGAGGACTTCCGCAAGTACTTCCCCAACACGTGGATGCAGATGGGCACGGAGATTATCTTCTTCTGGATGGCGCGGATGATCCTGATGGCCACGTACGTACACGGCACCGTCCCCTTCACCGACGTCTACATCCACGGCATCTTGCGCGACAGAGACGGCAGGAAGTTCTCCAAGTCGCTGGGCAACGGCATTGACCCGCTGGACATCATCAAGGACTACGGCACCGATGCACTGCGCATGGCACTCATCAGCGACATCACGCCGGGCAACGACGCGCGCTTCAGTATGGACAAGGTCACCGACGCGCGCAACTTCACCAACAAGCTCTGGAACATCGCGCGCTATATCTTAAGCGGCACCGGCAACACAGCACCCGCACCTATCGCGCGCACGAGTGCGGACCACTGGATTCTCGCGCGACTGGACGCTACCATCACCACCGTTACGGACCACCTGGAGCACTACCGCTTCGCCCAGGCCGCTACCGCGCTGCGTGACTTCACGTGGAATGACTTTGCCGACTGGTACGTGGAGGTGCACAAGATTGAGAAAAACGACGCGCTCATTCGCTTCGTCTTCCGCACGCTTCTGGCACTGTGGCACCCGTTTATGCCGTTCGTCACCGAGACGCTCTTTGCACACTTCCGCACCGATGGCCACGCCGCTATGCTCATCATCGCACCGTGGCCACAGCCACGCGCAGCGCAGGGTGCGGGAGACGCCGAAACATTTGTCACCGTCAAAAACCTCATCACCACACTCCGCAACATCCGCGCTCTGTACCGCCTCACGCCGGAGCAGAAGCCCGTCCTTGCGTGCGATGCCGATCTGTACCCGCTGGCCACAGAGCATAGCGACATCATCCGCCGCCTCGCACGCGTGGAGCGCATCATGCCGGAGGCGGAAGCTGCAACAGCCGGCAGCGCCGCCGTTACCACACCACGTGGCTCCGGCGCACTGCTGCTGGGCAGTATCATAGATGTCGCTGCCGAGCGCGCGCGCCTGGAGGAGGAACTTGCAACAGCCCGGAAGCTCGCCGCGGACAAGCAGGCGCGGTTGGAGAATGAAAACTTCACCGCACGCGCACCGCAAGACGTTGTCGCAAAGGAGCGCACACTGCTGGCCGAGGCGCAGCGCCGCGCAGAGGAACTGCACAACGCACTTAACACACTCCACGCTTAAACCGCTCCCGAGAATATGTACCTCTTCTCTCTCCTCTACGGTATCTTTGCTGCGCTGGGCGCGCTTGCGCTGCAGTTTGCACTTGATGCGGCACTCCCGTTTGACCTCCTGGCGCCACTTGCGCTCAAGGCAACCACACCCTTGGTCGCCACACTCAGTCTCCTGCTCCTGGCACTCACGGAGGAAGCGCTCAAGGCCGCTGCTGTTGCCGCCGGCATACAGAGTACGACAGCACTGCACCGCGCGTACCTCCACGCGCTCTTTGTTGGTGGCGGCTTTACGCTTGTGGAATGGGCACTGATCGCTCTTGTGCCCTACGACGCTAATCCCTTTGCCACCGGCGCATTTCTCGGGGATGTGATTATCCACCTGTGTTCGCCGCTTGTGATTGCTCTACTCTTCAATGCGCTGCGCACGTGGAGCGCCGCAGCGCGCATCCTCAGCACCCTACTCATCGTCACACTCCTGCACACCAGCTACAACATCCTCGCCTACGCCGGCTACGCACCCACGAGCGCACCGCAGCTGCTGTTCCTCGGTGCATTCCTCGGTGGGACGCTCTACGCCATGGCAGCTGCCGTACTTCACGCGCTGCACACTGCACGATAAGAACATCCAACTACTTTCTTGCGTTTTCAATAATTGTTCTTAGACACAATAACCATCTATACTCATACTCTCCACGACACGCGTGACGCGGAGAATACTGGTGCGGTATTGCATTTGGCTACACGCACCACACAGAACTCTCCCGTCTACCAAGCATAAACAATATTCGGATATGTCTATTTGCCAATTTGCGCCAATTGCGTACAATACAAGTAGCATCTGCCTCGGTAGCTCAGCGGATCAGAGCAGCGGGCTTCTATCCCGTTGGTCGGGGGTTCGAATCCCTCCCGGGGTACGTGATGCAAAAACAGGTTCCCAGAACCTGTTTTTGTATGCCTCTTACGGGAGGGATTCGAAGGCGACGCCAAAAAGGCAAACTGCTTTGCCTTTTTGGTGCGCCAGGCTCCCGGAGGAAATGCGGAGGCTCCGTCCGGAGCATTGGGGGAGGGAGGAATCCCTCCCGGGGTACGTGATATAAAAACCGCACGCGTCATGCGTGCGGTTTTGTGTTATGGAGAGAGTGACGAGTGTGCAGTCTCAAGCGCTATGCATGGTCCACATCTTCTTCCGGTGCGTCATCCTCTGCTGAAGGAGTGGTCAGCTCTGGCTCTGGGATGGGGCTGACAGCGCCATTGCCGCGGAAGCCGGTACCGGCAGGAATGAGGCGTCCGATAATGACGTTTTCCTTCAAACCCTGCAATTTGTCCTCCTTACCGGTGACGGCAGCGTTAATCAGTACGCGCGCTGTTTCCTGGAAGGATGCTGCAGAGAGGAAGGATTCCGTTGTGAGAGAGACCTTTGTGATGCCCAGAATCATTGGCTCACCGGTCGCCGGCTGGCCACCTGTCTTCGCCACTTCCTCATTCGCATCAAGGAACTCATCACGCTCAACAATGTCACCCGGCAGCAGTGGCGTATCGCCCGGTTCAATCACTGTCATGCGTGAGAGCATCTGCTTGACAATCACTTCAATGTGCTTGTTGTTAATCACCTCGCCCTGCGATGCATACACATCCTGGATTTCACGCACAATGTAGCGATGCAACTCCTCCTGTCCCATTGTCGCATAGAGCTTCTTCAGGTCAATGTGCCCGTCATTGAGCTGTGCGCCCTGTGGAACAAGGTCACCAACCTCCACGCGCAGCGTGCTGTTGGCCGGTACGTGGTACGTCTTGACAGACTTCTTCTTCTCACCGCTCTCAATAGTGACGGCAACTGTCTTGGCACCCTCTGCTGACTCAATGGTGACAACCTTACCATCCTTCTCACAAATGACCGCTTCACCCTTCGGTGGACGTGCCTCAAAGATTTCCTCCACACGTGGCAGACCCTGCGTAATGTCACTCCCGGCCACACCACCAATGTGGAAGGTCCGCATCGTCAACTGTGTTCCCGGCTCACCAATGGCTTGCGCCGCCACAATACCGACCGTCGCACCAAGTTGTACCGGGATGTTGCGCCCCAGGTCAAGGCCGTAACACTTCTGACACACGCCACGACGTGTCTGGCACGTCACAACAGAGTAGATGCGCACGCTCTCTGTGCCGGAGGCATCGATTGCCGCAGCCTGCTCATCACTGACAAGATCACCCTTCTTACCAAGAACTGTGCCATCAGCATCCTTCACCGTCTCAGCAAGGGTGCGCCCGACAATGTGGTCGGCAAGTGTCTGTCCTACGCTCTCAGCATCACTGCGATAGACAACAGCGCTGTCCGTAGTGCCACAGTCCGCTTCACGCACAATCACATCCTGTGAGACATCCACCAAGCGCCGCGTCAGGTACCCGGCCGTTGCCGTGCGCAGCGCCGTGTCCGCCATACCCTTACGTGCACCGTGCGTAGAGATAAAGTACTCCAGCACGTTCAGACCCTCCTTGTAGGAACTGCGCACCGGCAGCTCAATCGTCTCACCGGTCGCGCCGGCCATCAGACCTTTCATACCCATCATCTGTACGACCACAGACTCACTACCGCGCGCCTTGGAGTACACCATAGAGTAGACCGGACCTTCCTTGTCAATGGACTCACGCACGGCTTCCGTGACAGCATTCTTTGCTTCGTTCCACACTTCAATGGAACGATTCTTGCGCTCCTCATTGGTCAGCAGACCCATGTTGTACTGCTCAGTGATAGCGGCAACTTTTTGCTCAGCCTCCGCCAAGATGTCATCCTTAGCCTCTGGCACGTGCAGGTCCGCCATGCCCCAACTGATACCGGACTTGGACACGGCCGTGAAGCCGAGGTTCTTGATGCGGTCCACAAAGTCGGCCGTCTCCTCCGGTCCCAACTCCGTCAGCACATCCGACACAAGTTCGCGCAACTCTTTCTTTGTCATCTCCTTGTTGACAAAGCGCAGCGGAGCTGGCAAGATATCATTCATCAGCACACGTCCGGCAGATGTCTCCAGCACCTCGCCATTCCATGCAAGCGTAATCTTTGCATTCACAGCAATCTGACCGTCGTTGTAGGCAAAGATGACTTCCTGCATATCTGCAAAGATGCGCCCTTCGCCCTTCGCACCGTCTTTGATGTGTGTCAAGTAGTACATACCCAGCACCATATCCAGCGACGGCGAGATAATCGGCTCACCGCTTGCCGGCTTCAGCAGGTTCTTACGTGAAAGCATGAGGTTCGCGCTCTCCCACCGCGCCTGGTCGGTCAGCGGCACGTGTACCGCCATCTGGTCACCGTCAAAGTCCGCGTTGAACGCCGCACACACCATCGGGTGCAGGCGAATGGCCTTCCCCTCAATCAGTACCGGCTGGAACGCCTGGATAGAGAGCCGGTGCAGCGTTGGTGCGCGGTTCAACAGCACGTAGTGGTCAGCAATGATTTCCTCCAGGATAGCGTATGCCTCCTCCATCTCATTGTCCACCATGCGTCCGGCCGTGCGTACGTTGTGCGCAAACTCTCGCTCAATCAGCTTGTTGATGATGAACGGCTTAAATAGCTCCAATCCCATCTTCTTTGGAATACCGACCTGGTGCAGCTGCAAGTTTGGCCCCACAACAATCACACTACGCCCGGAGTAGTCCACGCGCTTGCCCAGCAGGTTCTGGCGGAATCGGCCCTGCTTGCCCTTCAGCGAGTCGGCCAGTGAGCGCAACGCGCGACGCTGCCCGGTAGATGCTGCCACCGATGCCTGACCGCGGCGTGCGGAGTTGTCAAACAGTGCATCCACCGCCTCCTGCATCATGCGCTTCTCGTTGCGCGTGATCACTTCCGGCGCGCCAAGCTCCTGCAGCTTCTTCAGGCGATTGTTGCGGTTGATAATCCGGCGATACAGGTCGTTGAGGTCAGATGTTGCAAAGCGCCCACCGTCCAGTGCCACCATCGGACGCAAGTCCGGCGGAATGACCGGGATATTTGTCGGCAGCATCCACTCCAACTTCACGCCGGCCTTCACTGTGCCTTGGAGAAACTTCAACCGCTTGAGCATCTTCTTGCGGTCACCGGTGCCCTTCTGCGTACCATCCAGAATGTCTTGCAGGCGTGCAATTTCCGCATCAACATCAAGCTCTGCCAAGAGGTCACGAATAACCTCCGCACCAATACCGGCCGTGAAGACCTGCGCAAACTGCTGCGACAAGCTGAAGTACTTCACTTCCGAGAGCGTCATAAACTTGCGGATGCCGTTGAGTTCTTCTTTCGCTGTTGTGTACGCTTCTTTGAGTTCCTCCAGCGCTTTTGCGGATGCGCCCTCGTCCTCCAGCTCCTTGCGCTTTGCCTTGTACTCGCTGGCAAGCTGCTTTGCCGTGCGTGTGCGCGCCTCCTCGTCCACATCCGTGACGATGTACGCAGAGAAGTAGATTACGCGCTCCACCTCACCAAGCGGCACGTCCAGCGCCAGACCGATTTTGCTCGGCACGTTGCGCAAAAACCAAATGTGACTGACTGGGGTTGCCAGGGCAATGTGCCCCATGCGTTCACGACGCACTGCGCTCTTGGTCACTTCTACGCCACACTTGTCACATACGATACCCTTGTAGCGGATGCGCTTGTACTTGCCGCAGTAGCACTCCCAGTCCTTGGACGGACCAAAGATCTTTTCGCAGAACAGACCATCCATTTCGTACCGTTGTGTGCGGTAGTTGATGGTTTCCGGTTTGGTGACTTCGCCGCTTGACCAGCTTTCAATATCCTCCGGCGATGCAAGCTTGAGCCGTACGCTGTCGAAATCACTCACTTTGAGATTGTTTTCCATAGATTTGGGTGTTAGTAACGGTGAATTATGATTTCATCTGCTCATCAGCGTCATCGCGTTCAGATGATTCTTCTGTATCTGCAGTAGCGTGTGGCGTGATGCTGTGCTGTATCAGTTCTACATCCAAGCACAAGCCCTTCAACTCACTCACCAAGACGTGGAACGAGGCCGGCAGGTTTGGACTGCGGATTGGCTCACCCTTGATGATGGACTCGTACGCCCGCGAGCGACCGACAACATCGTCAGATTTGATGGTGATAATCTCTTGCAGCGTGTGTGCCGCACCGTACCCTTCCAGTGCCCAGACTTCCATCTCACCAAAGCGCTGTCCCCCGTGCTGCGCCTTACCGCCCAGCGGCTGCTGTGTAATGAGGCTGTACGGACCGATAGAACGCATATGCAACTTATCGTCCACCAAGTGGTTGAGTTTCATCACGTACATCACACCCACCGTTGACGGATTGTCAAACTTTTCACCGGTGCGTCCATCCACCAGGTGAATTTTTCCTGTCTGCGGCAATCCGGCTTTGACCAGTTCGTTCTCAATATCCTGCTCACTGACACCATCCAGCGCCGGTGATGCTACCGTGTAACCCAGTTCGCGCGCCGCCCAACCGAGGTGCGTTTCCAAAATCTGCCCAATGTTCATACGGCTGGCCACGCCCAGCGGGTTTAGGATCATGTCCACCGGCGTGCCGTCCGGAAGGTATGGCATGTCCTCACGCGGTGCAATGCGCGAAATCACACCCTTGTTACCGTGGCGCCCGGCAAGCTTGTCACCGACAGAAATCTTGCGCAGCTGCGCAACAGAGACTTGAATTTGCTTCACGACACCGGTTGGCAAACGGTCACCCTGCTCGCGAGAGAAAATTTTGATGTCCACAACTTTGCCGTGCTCACCGTGTGGCAGGTAGAGCGAGGAGTCCTTTACGTCGCGCGCCTTTTCCCCAAAGATGGCCCGCAGCAGGCGCTCCTCCGCTGTGAGGTCGCCCTCGCCCTTTGGCGTAATCTTGCCGACGAGAATGTCCCCACTGGAGACCTCCGCACCAATGCGTATAATGCCCTCTTCGTCCAGGTTCTTGAGACGGTCCTCACCAATGTTTGGGATGTCGCGTGTCACAACCTCCGGCCCCAACTTGGTGTCGCGCACATCCAGTGTGAAGTCTTCAATGTGAATGGATGTGTAGCGGTCGTTTTGCAGTACATCCTCGGAGATAATAATGGCGTCCTCAAAGTTGTAGCCTTGCCACGGTACGAAGGCCACGAGAATGTTCTGTCCCAGCGCCAATTCGCCATGGTCGGTAGATGCACCATCCGCAAGCAGCTCACCCTTCTTTACCTTCTGCCCCTTACTGACGCGTGGTACTTGGTTCATGCTGGTCATTGTGTTGGAACGCACAAAGCTCTGCAAGCGATACACGCGCTTGAGCGTCTTGGTCTTTGCGCCGGCCGGCGCAGCTTCCTTGACGGTAATGTGCATGCTGTCCACTTCCACAACCTCACCGTCATTCTCTGCCAGCACAACCTGACCGGAGTCTGCCGCTGCCTTGTCCTCAATACCGGTCCCTACCAATGGTGTCTGCGGTGTGATGCAGCTGACCGCCTGGCGTTGCATGTTGGAGCCCATCAGCGCACGGTTTGCATCATCATGTTCCAAAAATGGAATCAATGATGTCGCAATGGAGATGCACTGCTTGGCAGAAACATCCATGTAATCTACCTGGTCGGCGCTCACCATGCCCGGGTGCCCCTTGGCGCGCGCACCCACCATTGCTTCTGTCAGATTGCCATCATCATCCAGCGCAATGCCGGCGTGTGCAATCGTCATGCGATCCTCCACCGCTGCGTTCACATACGTCACTGTTGTGCCCACAAACGGCACCACGGCAACGCTGTCTTTGCCATCTTTGGCCGCTGCCGCTGCGACGGTTTTTGCTGTTGCCGCATCCAGGCGCGTGCCCTTCTTTATGCCACCAACCGACGCTGCAAGGATGCGTCCCTCCAGGTCTTTTGCTGTTGCCCTTGCCTCCTTCTGCACCGGCAAGTACGGTGTCTCCAAAAAGCCGTAGTCATTGATGCGCGCGTACGTCGCCATGTGCCCCACCAGACCGATGTTTGGTCCTTCCGGCGTCTCTACCGGACAGATGCGACCATAGTGTGAGTGGTGTACATCGCGCACCTCAAAGCCCGCACGCTCACGTGTCAGACCACCCGGCCCCAGGGCGCTCAAGCGACGCTTGTGCTCCAGTTCGGCCAGCGGATTGACTTGGTCCATGAACTGCGAGAGCTGCGAACTGGAGAAGAACTCTTTGATGGTCGCCGCTACCGGACGTGAGTTAATCAGCTGTCCCGGGACAACCGTCGCAATATCGCACGTACTCATGCGGTCGCGGATGTTGCGCATCATACGTGCAAACCCCACACGCATCTTGTTCTGCACCAATTCGCCCACACCGCGCACGCGCCGGTTACCCAAGTGGTCAATGTCGTCGGCAACCGCGCTCGGGTCATTGTTCATGCGGATCATCTCGCGCACAATCGCCACGAAGTCGGAGATGTTCAGCACGCGCCCCTCTTCGTTGTTTGGCAGATCCACGCCCAGGCGCTGGTTCAGACGGTAGCGGCCCACCGCACCAATGTCATAGCGGTCAAACGAGAAGAACATCGTATTAATCATCTGCCGCGCGTTCTCGTCTGTTGCCAGGTCGCCCGGACGCAAGCGCTTGTAGATTTCCAGGTATGCCTCACCTTTGTTGGTCGTGATATCCTTTGCCAGCGTTTCCGCAATGAAGTGCTTCTCGCCCGTGTCAACATCGCGAAACAGCTCCTCAATCTCCTCATTGGTCTCATAGCCAAATGCGCGCAGCAGCGCTGTGACGGGAATCTTGCGCTTGCGGTCTACCTTCACGGAGATGACACCTGTGATGTCCGTATCCAATTCAATCCACGCACCGCGGTTTGGGATAATCTTCGCGCCAAAGAGTTTCTTGCCCTTCTGGTACTCCATCGTAAAGAACACACCGGCGCTGCGCACCAACTGCGAGACGACGACACGCTCCACACCGTTGATGACATAGGTGCCGCGCGGCGTCATGAGCGGAAAGTCGCCCAAGTAAATCTCTTGCTCCTTGACCTCACCGGTCTTCTTGATTGTGAGCGTCGCCTTGGCACGCAACGGCGCTTCGTAGGAGATGTTCTTGTTCTTGGCTGTCTGCTCGTCGCACTTTGGCTCATCCAGATAGTAGTCAGAGATGACCAGCTCCAAGTCCTTGCCGGTAAAGTCCGTAATCGGATTGACCTCATCCAACAGCTCTTGCAGTCCTTGCTCCAAAAACCACTGGTGGCTGCGCAATTGCGATTCAATCAAGTTCGGCAGCGACACCATGATGCGCTTGCCAAAGAACTTGCGCTTCGTCAACGATGACTGTCCGCTGAAGCGCGTGCGGACTTTGAGAGTCTTTTCTTGCATAGTGCAGATTTATTCCGTATGTACAGATTACGAGAGGAGAACCCCTTCGTTTTGCCACAGCTATCACTGCGTACAAAACGAAGGTGTTCACGCAAGCACAAAAAAGCCCGCTGCAATCTGTACAGATGGGATTGTTTAATGATTTTGATTGTGACCGACAAAGTGTGTCACGGATGTGTCGCTGTGTGGCTCTGCAGAGAGCGTTCTGCATGAGTCATCCGGCGCCCCTCAAAAAGTAAATCTCTTTCCTAATTCGTGATAGACCCATTCTAGCACGACACAAAAATTTGTCAAATCCACATGGCCCATAACTCTCCTACTTGGCAAAATGCTGTTTTTCTGGCTATACTGGAAATACGCTATTTCTTTCAAAAAACAGTAGGAGACACATCATGAGTTCTTCATGCGGTCAGGACAGGTCTTTGACACGGGGCATGGAAATCGTCCCGTTTGTAATGTATACGGACTTCGCATGCCAGGTGGTGACAGGTTATTCTATCAAAGGACTTGATAGTGACGATATTACCATCACAGAGCTTCTGTGGACGTTTTCCGTGCCGCGCGACGCCGTCAAGTACGGATGCCATGGACGTTATTCTAAAAAAGAGTTAGCGTGGATGGCACATTGCTATGGTGGCGACCCCGTATGTGGTGGCGGGATAAAGTTTGAATTCCCGTCGTACCTGCGCGAGTTCTGGGAGAGGATAAAATTTTTTGTTATCCTCAAAACCGGCCTCGTGCGCTACATGTGCACATGGCTGGACGCAAGCACGGGACAGGTGTTTATCGTCGCACAGAACAAGTCAGAGTTCTTTGCGTATTGCAAAAGGTCTCTGCAACCTGTGTCACTAAAAAAGCGCCGCTCATAAACCGACACACAAGACTCCAGAGCCCCAAACATCCGTTTGGGGCTTTTCTTTATAATTCGCTATTGAAAAGGCGCGCAGTGAGTTTGCTGCGCGCCTGCCGGACTTTCATCCGCCACCTTTGGGGATCATATCACACCTCCTCTTTGCTGGGGTTGAAAGATGCTTTCAATATATTCCCTGCATTCCGCACTGTCAATCGTGCGGAATGCAGGGGGGGGTTGACTAACTTCTATTCTCATCAATGGCGCGGAGTTCACGTGCGTTGAAGTCTGCCACATCGTCCGCGCAGCTAAGTACGGACTCGCCCTCCTCCAGACACCAGATGAAGCACAGGAAGTACCGCTCCCGGTACTTCACAATTCTTCTCTCAATATCGCCACGTGGCAAATTGCCACAGTATGCAGAATATTGGGAGCGAATGACTTCACCGTCACTGACAATTTGCCCCCATTCCTCCTGGCGACAGCGTCTCGCTATATCCGCCCTCCTTGCAAGGCTTTCTGCAAAAATATCTGCAAGTAGGGCTCGCGCTTCTTCGGGAGAGTAGTTCTCTTCCCTAGGCGCAACATTCTCTTCCATCACATCGCCACCTTCTGCTAACAACTGCCTATACCTCTGTGCCGTTTCCGGCAAGAGAAATTGCGGCGTATCGTCCATCACATCGTCTTGCATCCCTGCGCGCTGCTCCAGTTGTTCCGCAGAATCGTATATTACATCTTCTCTAATCATGTGAAAGTCTCCTCGCAGTCATGCCTTTTAAAAAACTCTCAGCGCGTGCTCTGCTTACAAAGAACGCGCTCTCCTACACTCCCCATCCTACACCACTTATAAGAATTATCAATAATGGTAAGCATGAAACACACCTACATCCTCTCCGGGGCGGTCACGCCGATGAGGCGGAGTGTCTCGGCAAGGACGGTGCGCGCGGCATCCACGAGGACGAGGCGCGCTTGTGTCGTTTCCGTGTCGGCGTCATCAAGGACCTTGCATGCGCCGTAGAACGCGTGCAAGTGGTCAGCAATACTGATGGCATAGTGAGGTAGCCGGTGCACGTGATAGTCCTGTGCG
>JALXES010000087.1 GCA_027069365.1 Candidatus Moraniibacteriota bacterium
CACATTACTGCCGGCGCGCTCAGGACAACACGCTTTGCGCCGGCAGTAATGTGTGCACGGGCCGCACCATCCTTGACAAAGCGTCCCGTGCACTCCAACACAACATCCACATCGTAATCCTTCCACGGCAGCTGCGCCGGATCCGGCTGCGCAATGATTGGGTAGACATCCCCGTCAACAACAATCGCATGCTCTTGTGCGCTGACGGAAGCATCGTAAGGGCCATAGGCTGTATCATACGCCAGGAGATGTGCGAGCGTTGCGGCGTCTGTCAAGTCATTGATCGCCACGACCTCCATATCGTCGTGCTCACGCAAAATTTTGAATGCGGCGCGCCCGATGCGCCCAAATCCGTTGATTGCAATTCTCATAGTGATTGTATCGTGTTAGTTATGTACGGTGCTGGTGCGCAATTGTCGCCGCCACCTGCACAAACGACGGTGCCTGCGTGCCGGCGCGTCCCAGCACAACACCTTCAATGCCGAGGTCCGGCGTAAACATCGCAGCATTCTGTGGTGTCACAGAGCCACCATAGAGGAATTGTACCATGTGCGCCACAGTCGCACCATAGGTATCAGCGATGATTTTTTGTAGCAAGATGCGCGCGCTCATGAGCTCTTCCGGCGTTGGGAGCGTCGTGGCGCCAATTGCCCAGACCGGCTCATAGACAAAAACGCACCGTGCAATGTCTTCTGCGCGCACGTGCTGCATGATTGCGCGCATGTGTGACGTCAGCGCGTCTTTGATGCGTCCGGCTGCCCGCTCATACTCTGTTTCTCCTACAAAGATGACCGGGGTGATTTCTGCCAGAATGAGTGCGGCAACTTTCTTGCCAATCTCCTCGTCGCTGACGTGGCCATAGGTGCGCTGCTCACTGTGTCCCACGAGCGCATAACGCACACCGCTGTCCGCCAGTGTTACCGGGGAAAGCTGTCCCGTGTATGACCCGCGACGCTCCCAGAACACATCCTGTGCACCCAACGCAATACGTGGCTCAACATGCGCAAGGCGCTGCACCACATCAAAGTGCGGTGCTGATGGACAGATAACCAAGCGCACACCCTTCTTGAGATCCGGTGCCGTAGCCATGGCCGCACGCACGCGGTCACAATACGACACAACGTCCCGACGGTGCACCATATTCATCTTGAGATTGGCAATAATCAGAATATCACGCATAGTCCAATGTCCATTTAGCGAAAACTAGAGTGTTCGCACACCGGCGGCAAGTCCCAGCGTTACAAACGTGACGATAACCGACGCAATGATGCTGCCCACAAGTAAGAGCGGGAGTGCGCGCTTCAGTGGTACACGAAAAATCGTAGATGCCACCGCACCGGCAAACACGCCGGTCATCGGCAGCGGGATTGCCACAAAGAGCACTAGCGCGATTGCGCCCCACTTCTCAAATGCTGCACGGTTCTTTGTCTCCAGGCGGTGCACGTACTTCTCCCACAGCGCGCCCACAGCACGAATGTGTGTAATCACCCAGTTCATCACCGGTAGCGCCATGACGATTACCAAAAATCCCGCACAGATATTGCCCAGCACCGACCACACAATCGCCAATAACGGTGTCATATGATAACTCAACAGCGCAATGGGAATAGAGCCCCGCACCTCGATAATTGGCATCATCGCCAGCAAAAAGACCGCTACTTCCGGCGGCAGACCGCTGACCATGTCAATCACGTATTCTTTCATGCTGTGTGTACTAAATTGCCAAAACGTTCCTCCTCTTCTTGCCGGGACAGCGCACGTGCCACACTCCCGCGCACCGTCCTAGAGCTGTGCGCGCAGGAATACGGCCGCGTCCTCCGGTGCCACAGTGATAATCTCCAAGCTCGTTGCCAACTCAAAGCCGGCAATCTTATTCAGCCGCGGCATAATCTCAATATACCACGCGTAGTGCGGATAGTCCCACCCGTCACATGGGGCGGTGTGAATAAAGAAGTTGAAGTCCGGATTATTCAACCCGCGGTCTAGTGCTTTGAGCGCCGCTTGCAACACCTCCGCCAGCGCGACTTTCTTTGCATCTGTAATGCGCTCAAAATACGGCTGCGGCTGTTTGGGCATGATGCGCATCTCCATTGCTGTGCGTGATGCAAATGGACAAAAGACGACAAAGTCATCGTTCTCTGCCACGAGACGTGAACGCACAGAGAGCTCATGATCAAGCATCACCTGAAACGGACTCATCTTATTCTTGCGAAAGAACCGCGTCGTTGCGTCAAGCTCCGCCTGGATAACGACCGGTACGACCGGCAGTGCCAGAATTTGCGAGTGCGGATGCGAGAGAGAAGCGCCTGCCTTGGGACCATGATTGTGAAAGATGCTCACGTAGCGAATCGCGCGCGAGCGCATGTGTGTCAAGTAGCGGTCTTGGTAGGCGTCAATCACCTCTGCCACCGCCGGCACATCCAGACGCGCTAGGTGGTCATGGGGATCGCGCGTCACCACCAACTCGTGTGCACCATAGCCACCTACGCCGACGTATGGCCCTTCTTCAATGATTTCCACCGTGTCCGTCATCGTCAGCGCCGGGTACTTGTTGGGGAACACCCGCGTTGTCCACGCGCCATTTTGGTCACGATAGATCAGCACATCCTCCTCCTGGCCGGACGCATCCGGATCAGCAAACGGGTCCGGTGCGGTGGCATCTATGACGCGATCTTCCGCCACAAAGTCGTCCGGGCGTTTGCCGCGTCCGGTTGCCACAATCACCCACTCACCGGTGACGAGATCTTGCCGCAACTCCGATGTTGCCGAGATTTTTTTTGTATTTTCCATGGTTGTCATCCCCTTTTCGTACCACACGTACTGTGCGTATACGCATTAGTTATGTTGTTGTGTATAGTCACTGATGTTGTATGCACCTGTCATCAAGCGCCACCGTGTTTTGAACAGGTCAATGATAACTTGCACAAAGCCGTTCGGACCAAACAAGCTTACCGTTGAGCCCTCCTCGTTGAGCCACCGCACTGGTAGTTGCGTGACGCAAAAGCCCAAACGCTCCGCCAACGCAATCAGCTCAAAGTCAAAGCCAAATCGGTCCACCACCATGCGTGAGGCCACAGCTTCCGCCGCTTCTGCCTTCAATATCTTGAAGCCGCACTGCGTATCGGGATACTTCCACAATCCCAGCACAATCCGAATCAGCCAATTGCCCATATCACCCATGATTTCACGATACCGCGGCTGGTGCACTTGGATGAACGCGCCGTCAATATCGCGCGACCCAATCACAACATCGCAGCCCTTCTCCAACTCCGGCAAAAAGGCATCCAGATGCACGATGGATGTGGATCCGTCAGCATCCATAAAAAGGCGGTACCTCCCGCGCGCCGCCAGGAGTCCTTGGCGCACAACATATCCTTTGCCGTGATTTTCTTTGTTGTCAATGACACGCAGTTGGGGAATTTGCTCAGCATAGTTCTGCGCAATCTGTGCCGTATTGTCCGGCGAACCATCCACCACAACGATAATTTCGTACGTTGTATCTGTGCGCTTGAAATAGTCCTGGATTTCCAACAGCGTGCGCCCAATGCGCTCCCCCTCTTTGTACGCGGGAATAACCACCGAAATATCCACGTGGCGCGTTGCGTCATTCATAGATGTGTTTTTCTAGTATAGATATGTTACCGCTGTAATCTTGCTCGCTTCTATTATACCACACTTTACTGTGCTGTCAGCGCCGCGGTCACAGCATCCAGTAGTGACTGCAGCTGTGCCCACGTGCCATCTGATGCCTGCGCAGCGCGCAATGCGCGTACAGCAGCATTGAATTGCGCATTGTCCCTATCTGCGGCCGCATCTGTCGGTACGGCACTGATGTGCGCGCGCAACGCCTCCAGCTCCTTGCGTTGCGCAGCAATGCGCTCCAGCAGTGCGTCTTTGCCGGCAATATCCCTGACGCGCACTGCCGCCACAAGATCATCCAGATCCGCACTGACGCGCACCACGCGCTCCTGCCAGACGCGCAACATCGTGCGCCGCGCCACAGCGTCATAGTCCGCGCGAATATCCCGCAGCGCGGCAAGTGACGTCGCGAGCACAGCGCTGTCCGTTGCCCGGTCGTCAAGAGCGCGCCGCGCCGCAACACTCCGTGC
>JALXES010000088.1 GCA_027069365.1 Candidatus Moraniibacteriota bacterium
TTACGTATGACCATTGCATTTATCACAAACAATCTTGCACTCGTTACGCTCTTCCTTGCCGGCAGTAGCATTGTGCTGTGTGCTATAGTCATTTTTCTCTTTGTACGCTACAGACAACTAAGTACCACGCTCGCCTACCTCACACGTGGCGCAAAAGCGGCATCGCTGGAGGATGTCATCGGCGCACACGGTGCAGACATTACGCGGATCATACAAGACATTGAGGACATCCATACTGATATGACGGACCTGCGTACAACGCTGCAAAAAAGTCTTTATCGCAAGCATGTTGTGCGCTATAATCCTTTCAAGGACCTTGGTGGCGACCAAAGCTTTGCTCTTGCGCTCCTTGATGGCAATGCTGATGGTGTTGTCCTCTCATCACTCCACACGCGTGACGGCACGCGTGTCTACGCAAAACCCATCACGCACGGTGTTTCACCCTATAAGCTCTCAGCAGAAGAGGAGGAAGCTGTGCGCAATGCACTTACGCCACCACAACACACATAATAAGATGTTTTTATTAAATACGTGACTTTCCTATGACAGACTCTCCACACACACCACAATCCGTAGCCATTCCGGACACCGTCACCGTCAAGCGCTTTGCGGAAATTCTCGGCCTTCCGGTAACCACCGTCATTGCCGAACTGATGAAAAACCAGATTATGGCGACCATCAATGAGGAAATTGACTATGAGACGGCAAGTATTATCGCTGAAGACCTGGGGTATGCGCCGCAGCCGGACGTTTCCGTGCACGATGAGGACATTATCACACTTGAGAAGCTCCTTACCATCTGTGCCAAGGAGCGTGAGAGTGGCAAGAACCTCCGTCCGCGACCACCAATCGTTACCGTTCTCGGACACGTTGACCACGGCAAAACAACACTGCTGGACACTATTCGCAAAGCATCCGTTGCGGCAAGTGAGGCCGGCGGCATTACGCAGCATATTAGCGCCTATCAGGTCAAAAAGCGCGGCAAAACCATCACATTTATTGACACACCGGGGCATGCTGCTTTTGCCGCCATGCGTGAGCGCGGCGCCTCCATCGCAGACATCGCCATTCTTATCGTCGCTGCAGACGATGGTATCCGCCCGCAAACCGAGGAGGTCATTTCCTATCTCAACGACAAGAATATCACTACCATCGTCGCCATCAATAAAATTGACAAGCCGTCAGCAAATGTCGCCAAGGTCAAGAAGGAGCTTGCGGAACATGACGTTCTGATTGAAGAGTGGGGCGGGAAGGTGATTGCCCACGAAATCAGCGCCAAGAACAACACTGGCATCAGTGAGCTGTTGGATAGTATTCTCTTGCTCGCTGATGTGGAGGATTATCGCGCCGATGACAAACGTGATGGTCTGGCCGTTGTCCTGGAGGCCCACATGGACCCAAAGAAAGGCGCTGTGGCCACCGCTGTTGTCAAAACCGGGACGCTCAAGGTGGGGCAGGACGTCAATGCCGGAACAACACACGGGCGCATCCGCCGCATTGAAGATCACACCGGCCGCAGCATTGATGCTGCACCGCCAAGCGCCGCCGTCACAATTTACGGACTAAACGATGCACCACAAGTCAATGACGTCATCCAGGTTATGAGCGGCAAGCAGGCAGCACGCGCAAAGGCGCAGCGCAGCACCGTTAGCCACACACTCTCTACCGGTGATGATGATTTACCACGCATGCCCATTGTCCTAAAGGGTGATGTGCAGGGGTCTCTTGAAGCGGTGGAACAAGTGTGTGCAACAATTCCACAGAAGAAAATCGCTCTAGAGTATGTCAGCACCGGCGTTGGTGATATTACAGAATCAGACGTCAAAATCGCCGAGAGTGCCAATGCGACAATCTATGGCTTTAATGTACACGCAACATCCGTTGCGAAACGTCTGGCTGAGGACAAAGGTGTAAAAATCAAGACGTTCTCTATTATCTATGAACTTGTTGATGATATCACCAAGGAACTCCTTGCGCACATTCCGGATGAAATTCGCCGTACGGATATTGGTACACTGGAGGTGCGCGGCATCTTCCGCACGGAAAAAGATATGATGATTATTGGAGGACGCGTCACACAAGGACATATTGCCAAAGGTGCAAAGGCGCGCATCCTGCGTGGTGACAAGGAAGTGGGAACAGGAGAAATCACAAATCTCCAACAGGGGAAGGTGAGTGTTGGGGAAGTATCCACCGGCAATGAATGCGGTTTAACATGCGCTACAACAACGCGCATCAAAAAGGGTGATATTCTTGAACTGTACACAGAAGAAGCTGTTGAAAAGTCACTCACGTAATACCTCCGCCATACATGCAGCAAAAGGCCGTATCCACGCGGCCTTTTGCTATTCTGTGGATAACTTTCTTTCTAAGCATCTTTTTATTTTTGGCTTATATATGAGGATACTTATGGTTGTGTTGATATTATCCACAACTTATCCACAAAATTATCAACTTATCCACAAACACAGGAAGCACTTGTGATATACTGAGCGTATCACTGTAAAAATATAAAAACCGACCCTATGGACCTCCGCACACTTTGGTCATCGGCACTTGGTGAAATTGAGCTGTCTATCTCACGGGCAAACTTCATAACATGGTTCAAAAACACCTCCATTCAGTCCATTGAAGACGGCTGCGCCACCATCAACACGCCAAACGGCTTTGCACGTGAGTGGATTGAGAAAAAGTGTGCTGACACGGTGCTGCGTGCCCTCCAAAGTCGTGACCCGCAGATTACGCGCATTCGCTGTGTTTTGGATACACACGCAACGCAACCGCGCCAACTTGATGCCCTCCGCCAAAATCCCTCACGACCACATGCCGGCGTGCGCGATATTCTCAAAAAAGCGCCACAGCCATCCATCCCGCAGCAACCGCGCAGTACACCACAGCGCAAAAATACACCACCTCAAGCCACGCCAAATAGCGGCTTCACGCCCACACATGCCACATACCTTAATCCCCGCTATACATTTGAGAGTTTTATCGTTGGGCAACACAATGAATTGGCACACGCTGCATGCCGGACCGTCAGCGAGTCCCTCGGCACCGTCTACAACCCACTGTTTATCTACGGTGACGTCGGCCTTGGCAAAACACACCTCCTGCAAGCCATCGGCAATGCCGTTGTTGCCTCAGATCCGCACAAGCGCGTGCTGTACACTTCCTCTGAGCGCTTTACCAGCGAACTGATTGACTCCATCCACAATAACACCATCTCGGACTTCAAACGTTTTTACCAGACAATCGACCTCCTCATCATTGACGATGTGCAGTTTTTGGCCGGCAAGGAGAAGACACAGGATGAATTCTTTCACATTTTCAATTTCCTCTATCAGCAAAACAAGCAAATCATCATCTCCAGTGACCGCCCCCCACACGCGATTGCAACACTGGAAGACCGTCTACGCTCTCGCTTTGAGGGAGGTATGATTGCCGATATCAGCCAACCGGACTTTGAGACGCGCGTCGCCATTCTCCAAAAAAAGGCTGACGAAAAGGACATCATCCTCCCGGAAGATGCCGCACGCTATATCGCGCAACACGTTGCGAGCAATATTCGCGAACTTGAAGGTGCGCTCAATAAAGTTGCAGCAATGTGCACCTTTCAGCAAAAGATCCCGTCACGCAGCGTTGTGGAGGAAATTCTGGCACCCTCCATCGTGCAGCGCAAGCCGGCACACACCGCCGCCTCCGTCATCACACTTGTCGCGGAACACTTCGGCATCACACCGGAGGACATCACTGGCAAGGTGCGCAAAAAAGCCATTGTGCACCCGCGCCAAATCACCATGTTCATCCTGCGCGAGGAGCTCGCATACTCCTTCCCGGAAATCGGTGCGCAGTGCGGTAATCGTGACCACACAACCGTCATGCACGCGTGTCGCAAGATTGAGCAGCAGCTCACCACGGATCTTGAGCTGCGCGCAACGCTTGACGCGCTCAAGAAGAAATTGCATGCACTGTGAGGATGGTGTGGACAACCACACATTCCTGTGTGGAAAAACATAGTGGATGACCTGTGCGCAAACTGTCCATAACCCAAGCGTGCACACTCATACACAGACAGCACAGAGT
>JALXES010000089.1 GCA_027069365.1 Candidatus Moraniibacteriota bacterium
CCGCGCGCCTGCCCCATCAGCGCCACGCCGGCGGCGGAACCGATGGAAAGCAGCGACCCGCCGACACCTGCCGTCAGCGTGACCAGCAGCCACTGGCCGGTGGACATGTCGGGATTCATCGTCAGCACAGCGAACATGACGGGGATATTATCGACGATCGCCGACAGCAACCCGACCGTGATATTGGCGCTGGTCGCTCCCAGGTCGGTATACATCAACTCTGACACCATGCTGAGATAGCCAATGAAGCCCAAGCCCCCGACGCAGAGAATCACGCCGTAGAAAAACAGCAGCGTGTCCCACTCGGCTCGCGCCACGTTGGCGAAGACATCAAACGGCACAATATCACCCGTTTGACCGTCACCAACCAGTGCATGACGCTTCTCGGTCTGTTTCAGGTAGTATCCAAAAAACTTTAGATACCCCAAGCCCGTCAACATCCCGATGACTGGTGGCAGACCCAAGACCTGGTGAAATGACACTGCTGTGGCGATTGTTGCGACAAACAGCATCATGATACGCTTAGCGCCGCGCTTCATGTGCACGGCCTCAGCGCCACCTTCACCTTGTGGCATGCTACGTGGCACGGCAAGTGCCATGATGCTCGCCGGCACCAGCCAGTTGACCAGCGCCGGGACGACAAGGGCAAAAAAGCCCCAGAAGTCTACGATGCCCTTTTGCCAGACCATCAGCGTAGTGATGTCGCCAAACGGCGAGAACGCCCCACCCGCATTGGCAGCAACAACGATGTTGATGCACGCCAATGTGACGAAGCGGGTATTCTCACCCCCGACCGCCAGCACCACCGCACCCATCAAGAGCGCTGTGGTCAGGTTGTCCGCCACCGGTGAGATAACAAACGCCAGTCCACCAGTCACCCAGAACAGCGCTCTCAGGCTGAAATTGTGATGAATCAGCCACGAGCGCAGCGCTTCAAACACCTGCCGCTCCTGCATGGCGTTGACGTACGTCATTGCTGCCAGGAGAAACAGCATCAGCTCGGCGTATTCCAGCAGATTGTGGCGCACCGCGTGCTCGGCCTCGTGCGGCATGCCGTGCTGGGTGTACACCCAGCCGATGAGCGCCCAGATGATGCCCGCCGCAATGATGACCGGCTTGGACTTGCGCAGGTGGGTGAATTCCTCCGCCATCACCAGCGCATAGGCGACGACGAACAGCACGATGGCGGTGATGCCGACCCAATGGTCGGTCAGAACAAGATTGTGTACACTCATTGTGCACCCCCCTGTTCTTCCTCACGCCGGCACCATGACAAGGCCTCCTGCCGCTGCACGATGGTGCTGAAAATCGCACCACAGATACCCGCGGCAAATACTGCAATGGCAATTAGACGATACTGACTGTTTGCCATGCCCCAGACAGACACTACCATCACAGCGCCTGCGCACGCGCCTCCCAGAATCCGTGCGCAATAAATGGCGGCAACTTTCTCTACCGCCGATTTCTCCGGTACCAACGAGAGCACGCCTTGCAGCATGATGCTCTCACCGACAATGGCGCCGGTAATGCCGACAAAAGCTGCCACAACAGCAAAGGTTATACCATTATACGCCGCAACCAGCGCCTGGCACTTTTCACCCGGCACTCCGGCAGCTGTTACAGCGTAGATCAGGACATACGCTCCAGCAAATCCCAGGGCAGCCACCGCCGCCCCGCCAATAAAACCAATGATTTTTGGCATTTCTACCCCACCTCCATGGGGTTGTTTTCAGTTGTTAAAGACGCCCTTATGATGTCAAAAAATACACACTGTGTCAAGTGTGTCGGCATCACCGTTGGTTTCTCGGTTTACCTCTAGGGAGTCTCGGCGCTATGCGTCCTCTTGTCCGGAGCTTCATGGCTGTACAAGATCTGCACTCCCATAGAGTGTCACGTTTCGCATGTCGTGAAAGACGCGCGCCGGTGTCTGCGCATATGTGCCGTGCGGTGCCATGAGTGCCGCATAGGCAGCACGCTTTGCCTCGCCCGTTACGAAGACAACGCTCTGGGTTGAGTGTGCGCGAAGATAGCTAAGCGTCAGCGTCACACGCTCAGAGAACGGATTCTTGCCGGCAGCATCATAGCCGACAACATCGCGCTGCGGATCTTCAAAGAGCTGCGCGAACATCTGCGGGTCTTCCGGGAACGGCATAATGCCTGCCGTGTGGCCATCCGGCCCCATGCCCAGCACCGTGACGACCTGTGCATGCGGATGCGTGCCGTGCCATGCGCGCAGTGTCTTTTCATAGCGCTGCGCCGCGTCCGTGCGCGTTGGCGTATCGTGTGCAACAGTGATAAATTGCGCTCCTTTGGTACACGCATGGTGTACCAATGCTGTTGTGCGTAGTACTGCATCATTGCGATGCTCCTGTGGCGCGCGGAAACGCTCATCCACAACACCGATTGTGACATTCTTCCACATCACGCCTTTTGGTACGCGCTGCAAGAGCGTCAACACCGATCCGCCGGAGAGCAGCAACAGCATTGCGTGTGCGTGTGACGGCAGAAGCGCGCGATGCAATGCTTCTGTTGCATGCGTCACTGCCGCTGTCGCATCCTGCGCAATGACTGTTTCCATACGCTGTTTGTATTAGTTTTCTTCATCCGTGCGCGCCACCGGGTGCCCACCAAATTGTCCGCGCAAAGCGCTGACCACTTGCCCGGTGTAACTCGGGTGCTGTTGCGACCGCTCGCGGAAGCGCAGACTGTCTGCAATGACCGGCACATCTACACCGAGCTCCTGTGCCGTCTGCACCGTCCAGAGTCCTTCGCCGCTGTGGCTGACACGGCCGCTGATGTCCGCAAGGTCCTCACCGTGCGTGCGATAGGCGCGCTCCAGCCACGCAATCAAGCGCGACTCAATCACACTGCGGTGATTGTACACGCGCGCAACCTCTGTCAAGTTCACATCAAACGGTGCCGCTTTCATCACAGCAAACCCTTCGGCAATCGCCTGCATCATCCCGTACTCAATGCCGTTGTGCACCATCTTGACAAAGTGCCCGGCGCCGGATGGTCCCATATAGCCGTAAGCATCCGGTGCGGCAATGTCACGCAGCAGTGCCGCGTGCCTTTCGTACGCATCACGTGGCCCACCAATCATTAGACATGCACCCGTTCGTGCGCCTTCCGGGCCGCCGCTGGTGCCGACATCCAGCATATGGATACCGCGCGCGGCAAGCATTTCTGCGCGACGCATCGTTTCTCTGTAGTTACTGTTGCCACCATCAATCACCGTATCACCTTCTGCCAAGTGTGGCAGCAGTTCCTCTACTACAGCATCCACTACCGCGTGCGGTACCATCAGCCACACCGTGCGCGCGCCCGGTGTGCCCACGAGCACATCGGCGAGCTGCTCCACGACCGTGGCACCTACTGTCGTCGCACGCGCACGCGCATCCGCGTCCGGGTCATAGGCTGTCACAGTATGTCCTTTTTCTACGAGGCGCTCCACCATATTGTGCCCCATCTTCCCCAATCCAATGTATCCAAGTGTCATAGTGTTGTTGTTTACTTTCCTTATGAAATCTCTTCTGGTGCGCTGCCAGGCGCGTATGTGTGCAGCGGTAGTGCGCTCCATCCTTCCAGAATCGGCGTCACAAACCGCCACGTCGCCATGACCTCATCCGTGGATGCAAAGAGTGTCTGATCACCGCGGATGCAGTCAAAGAGCACTTTTTCATATGCATCCGGCTCACTGACATGATCTGTTGTCCGATAGTCAAAACTGAATTGCCGTGGGCTAATGTCACCGGCAAGTCCCGGCTTTTTGGCAAAGAACGTCATATCAATGCCTTCGTGCGGCTGAATGCGAAACGTGATGACGTTCTGATGACGGTGTCCCTTGTGAGCGTTGGCGCAGAAGCATGGTGTTGCCTCCGCAAAGAACACGCGCACCTCCGTGTACTTACGTGAGAGCGCCTTGCCGCTCGTAATCGTAATCGGCACACCGCGCCAGCGCTGCGCATCCACCTCAAAGGTGACGCGGAAAAATGTCTCCGTCTGTGAGTCCGGCGCAACACCATCTACACTGCGATAGCCGTCATAC
>JALXES010000090.1 GCA_027069365.1 Candidatus Moraniibacteriota bacterium
TCGTGCTGGCCCCTACGATAACTGTGCGATACTTTGTGACAAGAGTTGTAACAAAAGAAATACCCTGTGTGGGCAACGGATCATCCGTTTGAATCATACAAAAGTGTTACGGCTTACCGACCGGTGCGCCCCCTCGCAACCGGTGGTGTCCAGCCCCCTCTTTGGACACGCACGATATATTCTACAGCATACACAGTTTCCGTCAAGCACACCGGTGCACAAAAACACCAAAAACCCTGGAAACAAAAGAAAAACACATACGATAATCGTACGTGTTCTTCCGATGCGCAATGAAGGAATCCCCTACTTCTCGCCGCGCTTCTGTGGGCGCTCCGGACGTGGCATGAGCGCTTTCATAGAGAGGTTGATGCGTCCCATTTTGTCAATTTCCTTGACCTGTACTGTGACCTCATCGCCCACATTGACAACATCTGTCACCTTGTCCACACGCTTGTGATCCAGTTCGGAGATATGCACGAGACCATCTTGTCCCGGGAGGATTTCTACAAAGGCACCAAAGTCCATAATCCGTACAACCTTACCGGTCAGGATTTCGCCAACCTCCACGGTGCGTGTGAGATTGTGAATCCACTCGCGCGCCTTTTCGCCGCCCTCGGCATCCGCTGCCGTGATAAATACCATGCCGTCATCCTCAATGTCAATCGTCGCACCGGTTTCGTCAATAATCTTGTTGATTGTCTCACCACCCTTACCGATGACATCGCGAATTTTCTCCGGGTCAATTTTCATTGTGATAATGCGTGGCGCGTAGGGGCTGAGTTCCTTGTTTGGCTCCGGGATTGTCTCCAGCATAATGCGCAGGATATGCGCGCGTCCCTCATTGGCTTGCGCAATCGCCGCCGTCAGCATCTCCAGCGTCACACCGTCCAACTTCACATCCATCTGCAGCGCTGTGATGCCTCTTTCTGTCCCGGCAACTTTCAGGTCCATGTCGCCGTAGTGGTCCTCTGCGCCCTGGATATCGCTCAAGACTTTAAACCGTCCATCCGCGCCGGTAATCATTCCCATCGCAATCCCGCTGACCGGTCGCGTAATTGGCACACCGGCGTGCATCAGCGAGAGCGTTGAGCCACACGTGGATGCCATGGAGCTGGAACCATTGGACTCCATCACTTCTGAGACAAGCAATACCGTATACGGAAAGTCCTCACGTGATGGGATGACCGGTCGGAGCGCTTTTTCTGCCAGCGCACCGTGGCCAATCTCGCGCCGCGACGGCCCGCGATTTGGTCGCACCTCGCCCACACAGTATGCCGGGAAGTTGTAGTGGTGGATGTAGTGCTTCTTCATGTCCACCTCCATGGTGTCAATGATTTGGTTGTCGCCGGGAGCCCCCAATGTCGTAACTGTCAACACCTGCGTCTCACCGCGCGTAAAGACACCGGTGCCGTGCGGGCGCGGTAGCACACCGACCTCACACGTAATCGGTCGCACTTCATCCAGCTTGCGCCCGTCCGGACGCTTCTCGTGCTCCAAGATGCTCTCGTGGACAACGTCATCTATCACCTCATCAAAGACCAGTTCAAATGCATCATCAAACATCTCCGGCACGTCGTCACCCAACTCAGCAAGTACTGTTTCTTTGGTTTTCTCTTTCACGGCGCTTGTTTGTGCCGCCACTTCTTTCTTTGTGCCATAGATAGCATCTTTGATACCTTCCACCATTGCCACACCGCGAATGAGCTCTTCTGTCTTTTCATCCAACTGCATGAGGAACGGCTCCGCTTTTTCCTTGCCAACCTCTTTTTGGATGTCCTCAATGAACGTGGCAATCTCGGCAATCACCTTGTGCCCCGCCTCCAGCGCGCGCGCAAGATCAGCATCGGACACTTCGTGCGCACCAGCCTCCAGCATGTTGACCATGTGCTTTGTGCCGGCGAGTGTCAGGTTGAGCGTGCTGTTCTCCAGCTGTGTACGTGTTGGATTGATAACAATTTCACCATCAATAAGACCCACGCGGACAGCGGCAACCGGTCCACCCCACGGAACATCACTGATGCTCAGCGCCGTGGAAGCTGCGATAACTGCCAAAATGTCCGGGTCGTTCTCACCGTCAAATGAGTGTGCCGTCACCGTCACCTGCACGTCATTGCGCATGCGAGCATTGAAGAGCGGGCGAATCGTGCGGTCCACAACGCGCCCTGTCAGCACCGCGTCATCACTTGGGCGCCCCTCACGCTTGATAAAGCGCGAGCCTTTGATTTTACCGGCTGCGTAGTACCGCTCTTCATAGTCCACCATGAGCGGGAAATAGTTGCGCGCAAAGCCCAGCCCCTTACTCATCACGGCCGTACCAAGCACCTGCGTGTCGCCGTAGCGCACCGTCACAGATCCATTGGCCTGCTTGGCCCACCAGCCGGACTCAACCACCAGCGTACGCCCGGCAATGTCCTTTGACCACGTCTTCTTTGTCATATGAGATACATGATGTGCCCGCACGTGCACGTCAGACGCTTTTCACATTTCTGCAGCAAAACCCTTGGCCACAGAAATGTGTCAACCGTCCTTGATGCCCACACGTTGGCACATGTTACAAATTATTGTCGTGCTGAGAGGTATTATCCAGCACAATGCCTTTAGTATGTCAAAGATACCGCCACTCGTCAAACACGTACCCTTGAATTCCCACCTGAAACGCACCACCCTTAAAAATACAAAAAGCCTCTGGCATAATGGTTAGCATCTAACCCAACCATTAACCATGAGGCTTTATGCACTCTCATCTTACCATAGATGACCGCATTGTCATCGCCCGTCTTCACAGCAAAGACGCCTCGTGCCGCGCCATTGCAAAAATACTCGGTGTACACCACACGACGGTCAATCCCTCGCTTTGTCCTCTCCAGATACGCATCCGGTGTCCCACTGCGCTGCCAGTGGCCTCTGTAGTAGCAAAGCACTTCTCGTATTGTGCATAGACGTATGTTTATTGACCTCGGTGGATGCTGCCACTAGAGCACATACCCTCTTAGACATTTTCCATCGTCGGCCGTGCACAAAAACCAAAGATCGTTGTATAGCGATTCTCACCAAAGAGAATGGGAATGAAGTCCTCTTTGGCACGCAACACATTCCCAGTTTTAGTGCATTGTGCAATAGTATCACCCTTGTGGACACACACCCAGTTGTGCACTGTTGGTGCTATGACCCATTCTCCCGGCGGCCTTGTAACGACATCATACACCTCATACAATGGGACGTACTCACATTGCGCCGCTGACTTTTCAGCATCGGCAGTATCGTTGTGATTTTGTGCGCACAGCGACGCAACAATGCGCTCCACAGCAGTGCGTACCATATCCTGGGCAGCTTTATCATCACTCTTTCCATATTCCAATGCAATACCACAGCGTGCGTGTGCAATGAGTGCGCCTGCTGCACGATAGCGCATCAGCAACGCACGTGGTGGACATGCGGCACGCACCAACGCACGCGTCTGCATATCATCACGCACAATAATCGCCATCGCTTCCTCGTGCGGATTGTCTATCGTGCCAGTTGCATGAATGTCAATAACGGTTGCATCACGCAGTTGCGGCACGAGCTCCGCAGCACGGTGCTCCTCGTAGAGCGTACTGTTGGCATCGCCCGGAAAAATACGGTTGAGGTCTGCATCAATAAATTGACACCGCTTCTCATACGCACGCGGATTGCCTACAAGAAACCGCGCATGCTGTCGGACACGTGACGTTCTTGGCAGCTGTTCCCACACATGGACACCAAGAGTTTCATGACCATGTGTTGCGCCAACTATAATGATATTGTAACGATTGCGCTTCATTAGAACGTTTCAAAAAAATACCTCACATGCCACAAAAGAGATCTTACTCCATTGTAGCATGTGAGGGAATTGCATCACACTACCGACGCCAAACGCAGTAGAGTGCGTCACCGGCAGCAGCGTCAATGCGAACAAACGGACTGTCTGCGGTGAGAGGTTTTAGGCGCGTGTGATTGTAA
>JALXES010000091.1 GCA_027069365.1 Candidatus Moraniibacteriota bacterium
TCCACGCGGCACGCCGCCAATCCCCAGTGCCAGGTCCAGCGACACAGCGCCCGTCGGGATGGCATCCACATCCACATTTTGCACATCCCCCAGCTTCATAATCATCCCATCACCAAACTTGCTCTTGATTTCATCAACAACGGCAGTGATGTCTTTTTCTACAGGCGCATCTTTTTTTGCTTTCGGCATACATTTAATATCACGTAATTACGTCCCCAGTATTCTCTATTCTACCACATTCTTGTCCTGTTGCGTATCTGCGGCCGGTGTCGGCACCTCACGCGCAAACCGCACGTCCTTCACAAGCCCCGGCACATCGGCAAGTGGCATAAATTCCCCACCGTCACGTGACACCAGCGTACGTGCACCGCCGCCCGACGTGATGACAATCTCCTTGCCTTCAAACGTCTGCTCAAAGCCGGCATCCACCGTCTGCGTGAGTACCACTTCACCATCCACGCGCACGTTCAGCCACGTGCGCGCAGTAACGATGCGTACCGTAAGCGTGACCGTTTCCGGCACGGCTTCCGGGGTGACAGCACGTGGTTGTGGTTGCGGGTTTGTGTAGCGCACGGAGACGGTCTTCTGTGTTGTCTTATCAAAACGATTTGTCGCAACAAGCGTAATTTCATTGACGCCCTCCTGCACAAACACATGTGTCTCAAAGTGCCCATCCTGCCCGACAACAACGTTCTCTCCATTGATGGTGAGTACCGCTGCGGGGTCAGTTGTGCCCTGCACAACGATATCAGCCGACTGTACCGTCGCGCCATCCTGCGGCGCCGCCACCACCACAAACGGCGCACTCACAAAGGAGTGCAGCACGGTGTAGAGATAGAAAACACCGCCAAGCACAAACACTCCCGCCACTACCGAAACCACGTGCCGCGGTGTCAGAAAGGAGCGGTAGAGGTAGATTTTTTGCGCCAGCGGCCCTGTTGCCTGCTGCTGCGTATGGTTTTTTTTGTGCACATTCTGTGTAATGCCAACTTCACGGTCATACAGTGTGATGAGCTGCTTTTCGTGAGTGCGCAATACGCGCGCAATCATACGCAAAAACCCCCGCACGTATACCGGTGCCGGCAAGTCGTCAAAGCGCCCTTCTTCCAGAGCGCGCACATACTCCACACGCACGCGTGATGCTCGCGCCACGTCTTCCTGCGTGAGCTTCTCTACTTCACGCAACGTCTGTAAGCGCGCGCCAAGTGTGCACGTATCAATCTTTTTGTGTGCAAACGGAGCCGTTGTCTCACCCTGTTCCATAGTCATACATCCAGTATACCGTGCGCATGCCAAAGGCGAAAGGGTACGCGCAGCACGCACCCTACACCATTGGCACCTGTTCCTCATCAACGCCCTCCTCGCTTTCTTCCTCAGCGCCCACAAGCACTGCACGCGGTTTTGCGCCATCTGCCGGCGCAATCACGCCGTTGTCTTCCAGTTCGTCAATCAGCCGCGCCGCACGAGAATAGCCAATGCGAAAGCGGCGCTGGAGGTAGGATGTCGAGGCTTTGCGTGTCTTGATGACAAGTGCTTTGGCTTCAGCATAGAGCGGGTCATCACTCTCGCCACTGCCAATGGTCTCCTCTTGTGCAAAATCCATCGTCCGTGCCGTTCCACTTGTCTGTGCAGACGCCACTTCCTCACTCAATCCGTCGTCAGCATCATCCGGCCACTCTTGCGTGCGCAGGAATTTCACAACATTTTTTACTTCCTCATCCGTGACATAGACACTCTGAATACGCTTCGGCTGTGGACTCTCCGATGAGAGGTAGAGCATGTCCCCACGTCCGACCAATGCCTCCGCGCCGGGGCGATCCAGAATTGTACGGGAGTCCACTTGCGTGGCGACGCGCAACGCGATGCGCGTTGGCACGTTTGCCTTGATCAGACCCGTCAACACCTCTACGCTCGGACGCTGCGTGGATAAAATCAAGTGAATACCCACAGCGCGCGCCATTTGCGCAATGCGTACAATCACGCTCTCCACTTCCTTACCATGGGATGCCATGAGGTCCGCCATTTCGTCAATCACAATCACAATCGCCGGCATCTTTGTGTGCTCGGTTGGATCAAGCGCGCCCTCAGCTACCTTGGCATTGTAGCCATCCATCTCACGCACACCGGCCTCCTGCAACAGCGCATAGCGGCGCTCCATCTCGCCGACCGCCCACTTCAGTGCATTGAGCACCTTGCCATTTTCTACGATGACGTCAGACAACAGGTGCGGAATGCCATTGTACAGTGAGAGCTCCACACGCTTTGGGTCTACCAAAATCAGTCGCAAGTCCTCCGGCGTGTTCTGGTACAGCAGCGAGATAATCATCGCATTGACCGTCACGGACTTCCCGGCACCCGTGGCACCGGCAACCAACACGTGCGGCATCTTGGCGAGGTCGGCAATGACGTACTGTCCACTGACATCCTTGCCGAGTGCCATCTTGAGTCCCGGTGTACGATACGGGAATGCCCGCGAGCGCACAACATCTCGCATGCGCACACTTGCCACTTTGGTGTTGGGTACCTCTATGCCAATGAGCGACTTGCCGGGGATTGGCGCTTCAATGCGAATCGGGTGCGCTGCCAGCGCCAGCGCCAGGTCGCTGGACAACGCTGTTACACGGGAGAGCTTCACACCCGCTGACGGGCGAAAGGCGTACTGCGTCACGGTCGGACCCACCACCACATCTGCCGGCGTCAGGTTGATGCCAAAGTTTGCATACGTCTCTTGGATGATTTTTTGCGCGTGTTGTGTATCACCGGCGGCCGCTTTGTCATTGCCGGCAGACTCCACCAGCGTGACAGGCGGCACCTTCCACGCCGCTTTCTTGCGTGGTGTTGTGTGTTGCGGCGCTATGACTTCATCATCCTCCACTGTTTCGTCCTCCGCAACATCTTCCCCCTCTCCATCTTCCTGAGCATCGTCATCGTCCCCTGAACCTGGCGCGTCACCATGCGAGTGCATATCACCAAAGTGCATGCTCTTGATATTCGCGCCCACATCTTCTCCATCACTGTGGCGCTCATCCTCTCCTTCGTCCTCATCACCATAATCTTCCGCATCATCCTCCTGCACGTCATCCTGCCACTCCCCTTCGTCATAATCATCATCCTCGCCCTCTTCGTCATACACATCCCCATCCTCGTCACGCTCGCGTGAACGGCGCCCCAAAGCCCGTGCGCGATCTGTCGTGGCCTGCATGCGCTCCCCAATCGCGCGCACAATCGGCAACACCGACAAATTAAACGACACCAAAACACTTGACAAGAGCATGGCAATCAAAATTGCCACACCGGCAATCATACCCGTAAACGTCTGCAGTGCCAGCGCGAGGCCATAGCCGACATAGCCGCCGCCACGTCCCTGCTGTGCCACGTGCTGCATCTGTGCAGGATCTGTGAAGATATGCATCAGCCCCAACATACTCGCAAACGCCAGCAGAAAGCCGATAATATTTGTAGCATAGAACATGCCGCGCTCTTTGCGCTTCAAAAGCACCACGCCCGCCAGCACTAGCACCAGCGGCATCAACCACTTCCCGCGCCCAAAGAGGTGTCCAAAGAGTGTATCAAGCCACGCCCCCACAATCGCCGCTGAACCAAAAAACCCCAGCACACTCACAAACGCCAACAAGAAGAGAACGATTGCCACGATGCTGCGCTTCACATCACCACTAAGCCCTTCGGTGTTTTGTTGTTGTTTTTTTGCCATGTCTTTATCTACGTCACGTTGTATCAATACTCCTACGATATCACATCTTGGCGTATTCCCAAATACCGCGCACGCGTCACGATGCTACTCATATATAATCCCGATGGGACAGTGATCTGAGCCCATCACATCGTTGTCAATAAACGCGTCCACCACATGTGCGCTGTGTGAACGATGCACAAAAATGTAATCAATCCGCCA
>JALXES010000092.1 GCA_027069365.1 Candidatus Moraniibacteriota bacterium
CACACTACCAACTGTCAGACGTTCCTCTGGACTCGTCGTCCCAATGCCCACCCGGTTGTTGGTGCTGTCTACATAAAGAGTGTCGGTGTCTACGGTCAGGTCGCCGGATACGCTCGTGCTGCCGCTTGCTGTGAGCGTGCCGGTGGCGGTGGTGCCGGTGGTGGTGAAGCCGCCGGCGGTGAGGGTTTGGTTGGTCGTGGCGCCGCGGTCTGCGACAGTGTCCAGGGTGTCGGACTCTGTGATTGTCAGTGCGGACGGATTTGTCCACGTGAAGCCGCCGGTAGTGTCGTCGTAAGTTAGAACATCGTTGTCTGTGGGGGTATTGGTAGCGGAGAGGTCGGATTCTGTGAGTGCGTTAGCGAGAGAGAGTTTGGAGTATGCGATAGCGGCGGCGGCGCTGATGTCTGCATTGGCGATGGTGCCGTCCGCAATCTTGGCGCTCGTGATGGCACTGTCGGCAATGTCAGCTGTCGCGATGGTGCTGTCGGTGATTTCGCTTGACTCAATACTGGTGCCAAGCGTCGTCTGCAACGCGCCGCCGCTTACCGTTAATCCCGTGCCGGTGAAGTCCGTGATGGTGTCGCCGTTTACGCTGATGCCGGAGCTGAAGGTGGCCAAGCCGGTGGTAGTGAGGGTGCTGGAGAGGGTTGTTGCACCTGTGACACCGAGCGTGCCGCCAACGGTGGTGTTGCCGGAGAGTGTGGTGGTGCCGGTGACTTCCGTGTTGCCGCCGAGGTAGGTGTTGTGGGCGATGATGTCGTTGGCCACGAAGTTGTGGGTGCCCTGGATTTCTATGTCGTAGACCGGCTCCGGCTGATGCACGTCAATGCCAGTAACACGCTCCCAAATAACAGCATCGCCACGCCGCACCGCAATCATTTGCCCGACGCGCAACTCACTGACAACCGTCCACATACCGGTTTTCACTGTTGGTGTCTTGACAGTGGTACGCGCATCTGGTACACTGGAAGTACCAAATAGCTTGGAGCTGTCTGAATCGTCGGTAACCATCCCGGTGTGCAAGCACTCCGGGCTATTTTTGTTTTGGCTGGCGATGTCCTCCAGTGTTATGCTATAGTTCGCTGCACTCTCACTCTTAAAGACCTTGTATGCCGCTTTGTGTGCCGGTGACTTCTTGCCTACCTGCGCGAAGTGAATGGTAATCTCCGGGAACGCCGCCAGAATAATGCCGGCGATGCGGTGCTCGTATCCGGTGTATTCGGTGTCAATCACCAATTCGTGTACGCGCGCACCGCTGCGCTTGACCGCCGCCACAATCGCGAAGGCAAACAACGTCATCGGCAAGCGATGGACGCGATTGGTGTGTTGTGCATGCTTCAGCAGTGCCATCTTGACTGTGTGTGGCACTGTGATTGCATACGACTGTTCTGCGTTGGCAACCGCTACAACAGTGTTACGACCATACTGCTCAATTTTGACAGACTGGTCCACCTCAAAGCGGTAGAATTTTTGCTGTGCGCGGCACGGTCGGTCGCCGTAGTCCGTGCGGACGAGATATGGGTGCTCAGCGGTCGTGCGCACGACCTTGCCGGATTGTGTACGCAATGTGTAAATCGGCTTCTTACCCATCGCCACCAAACCATTGACCGCACGGTAGACGATTTCGCCCGTCCGCGTGTCCAGGGAAGCCACTTCATCGCCCTCGGTGATGTCTACAATCGGTGACTCGTCGTAGATGTAGTCGTCATCAAAGCCGGTGATGATGCCGTCGCGCAAGAGTTTTTCCAGTTCTTCATCGCTGAGGCCTTCTGGACCTGTAGCGCCCTTTCTGCGCCGGCGGCGACGGCGCAGCCGCGTGTCTGCTGTCACACAGTGCCCGGCAACATGCAGCGGCACGGTTGGACTCGTCGTCCCAATGCCGATATAGTGATTGGTGCTATCAATATGCAGCGTGTCGGTGTCAAAGGTGTAGTCTCCGGTGGCGGTGTCGCCGGTGTTTTTGAGGAAGTCGTCGGCGATGTTGGCGCTTGGGATGGTGTCGTTGTCGGTGAAGATGTTGGTGGCGTCTGAGATGGAGGACTCAAGATTGGCCTCGGTGATGGTGGAGGTGAGGTTTTTGTTGGCGTCTGTTGCGACCAAGCGCGATGCTGTGAGGTCGGAGACTGTGAGGTCGGCAAGTGTGGCAAGACCTGATACTGCGAGGGTGCTGGAAAGTGTGGTTGCGCCCGTCACACCAAGCGTGCTAGAGAGAGTTGTTGCGCCGGTAATGCTGGTATTGCCGGCAATAGCGAGCATACCATTGATGGTAGTGTCTTTGAGTATGGTGGTACCGCTGCCGGTGGCGGTGAATGATGCAGCGCTGATGGAGTGCGTCGTCGTGGCACCGCGACTTGTGACAGACTGGAGCGTGTCTGTTTCTGTGACGGTGAGTGCTGTGGCGGCAACCGGTGTCCACGTGTGTGTCGTGGCATTGTATGTGAGCACATCACTGGCACTCGGTGGTGTACTGAGCAAGTCAACGTCGCTCAAATCTGTGAGGGTGACGGTAATGCCGTTGCCCACGCTGCCGCAGTGCCACTTTTTGTTTTGGGTGTTGTAGTAGAGCTGCTGATTGTCATCGCGGCATTGAATTGTGCCATGTGTAGAAACCTTAACAGTCTTGTCCAGGATACCAAAGACCGCCTTTGACGGTGCAGTGCAGTGCCATACCCTATCCCCTCTGTCGTACTGCAGGACTTCATCGTCCTTTTTGCACCGGAGCGTGCCCTCTCGTGTGGTAATGACAGATGCTGTATGAGGAAAAATGGTTTGCGTGACATCCTTCACAGGCTGTTTCTGAAAGCGCACAGCCACGTCATCAAGCATGTCCGCGAACGGATTGCGCGTACTGCGCATGGTTCGCGGGGCTGCGGGAGCTGCAACCGGCTTTTGTGGCATGTTCTTGGCTATCTGTTCCCCCGCAACAGTGGGACGCATCTGTGTACGCGTTTGTGTTGTTGTGGTGAGGTACGCAAGGCCCACAAACACCGCAAAAACAGCGCTAATGCTGACAATGCTGATCGTGAGTTTTCGCAGCATACTTTTTATTTTCACCCGTTAGCTACACCCTCCGTTCCTTCTCTTCGGAAGTGGGCTTGTGTTTTTTCTATGATAGCACAAAATGTGATTTTTTGGTACGCTTGCACGCGCCGTTTAAAGCAAGCGTGTTACTGCGCTTTGCGCTTGGCTTTGGTGCGCTCAATCTCCGTAAGGAACTGCTTGCGCAGTCGCACGCTCTGCGGTGTCACCTCCAGGTACTCATCGTCTGCCATAATCTCCAGTCCGGTCTCAATGGTGATGGGAATCGGCGGCGTGAGCTTGATTGCATCATCGCTGCCGGACGCGCGCATATTGGTCAGCTGCTTGCCCTTGATCGGGTTGACCGTCATCTCTTCGCCCTTGGTGGTGTTGCCGATGACCTGCCCCTCGTAAACCTCCTCCGATGCACCCACGTAGAGCGCGCCACGCTGCTGGAGGTTGTAGAGCGCATAGCCGGCAGTCTTGCCGGTCACGCCGCTGATCATCGATCCGACCGCGCGCTTGGCAATCGGACCCATGTGCGGCCGGAAGCCAATCGTGCGGCTCGTGAAGATCCCTTCACCGCGCGTATCCACCACAAACTGCCCGCGGTAGCCGAGCAATCCGCGCGTCGGCCCCTCAAAGAGAATGCGCGTACGCTCCCCGTGCTGCTTCATATCACTCATCTGCACTTTGCGCGTGCCCAGTTTTTCAATCACCGTGCCCGCCATGTCGCTCGGCACATCAATCGTCACTTCCTCAAACGGCTCGCTCTTCACGCCGTCAACCTCCTTGACGATCACCTGCGGCTGGCTGACCGCCACCTCAAACCCCTCCCGACGCATATTCTCCAGAAGCACCGCAATGTGCATCTC
>JALXES010000093.1 GCA_027069365.1 Candidatus Moraniibacteriota bacterium
CAGCGCCACAAAAACGACCATTCTACAGACGATGTAAATATACCGGAGTTGACAGAGGTTGTGAACCACTCAGAAATAGAGAGAGAGGCAGTGAAAAAGATTGCACAAATACTCAAGGAAGAACATCTTGCGATAGATTTGTTTGAGAATGTAAATGTGTCTGATTTTGCAACAGACAGCGCATTTGACAGAAACGCACGTCAGTTTGCATTGACGTATGTGAACGACGCTATTGAGGAATTTGGCGATGAAGTGAACCCACAGAAGAACGCCATATTAAAGGACATGACGCTCAAAGACTATCTGAAATTTGTGGAAGAGAAGCGACTTCCAATCAAGGGGAAGGTGTAATGATGCCAGCCTCGCTATTATGGCAAGGAGTCAATCTCTGTGGTATGTGATATACTAGAAGCATATGACACAGACACACGCACAACTGCAGCAACTCGTCCTGGAGCATCTGGCACTTACGGACATGTCCAACGATGAGAAATCACAGATTGCGGAACAGGCGGTTGACGTGCTATCCAAGCGTGTCTTTGTAGACCTTGTGCCGGCGCTGTCGGAGGAGGATCGTTTTGTGCTGCGTGACATGCTCTCGGACGGGGAGCTTTCCGATGAGGAGATGGAGGCGTTTTTGCGGGATATTCTGCCGCGCTATGCTGATGTGGTGCGTGCAAGTGTAGAGGCGTTTTTTGCAGAGATGCGTAGTGCGCTGGCGCAGACCTCTGGTGCCGATAGTGAGCCGACCGCATAAAGAACACATATGACCGATCAATACCGTGAGCCAATTGATGAAGATATTGACCTGAGGGCAAAATTTGTCGGCGGTGGTGATGTGCATTTTGAGCGCCCGTCAGCGACGACCGAGCGTGCCACAGAGAAGGGTGGTGCCGAGAAAGCGAGCACATACAATACGTTGCTTGCACGCGTGCAGAAGAATGCTGCCGCCGGCGATGACGACGGGAGCAATACGCACGCACACACGGTTGTGGCGGACGCGCATCGCGGTGCGGCGCAGCCGGATGTGGAGAGCCAGGTGACACATCTTGTCAAACTTGCAACGACAAAGGGCGTGGTGCACGCTGTCAAGGTAGCGCAACACATGAGTGACTACTATATTCTGGACAAGATGCACGACAAACTCCTGGCAGATCAGTTCTTTGAAGAACTCTCAAAGAAAGGCTTGGTATAGAATGTGGACACGTGCGCTCATAGTTATCTAGATTACAATACATGATTAACCTCATTTTCATCCCTGTCGCAATTGCACTGGCGCTCACCAGCCTCATTTCCGGTGGGCTTCTTGTGGGGCGCAGTTTTTTTGGTTTTCGCTCACAGCTGCGGGACTCGCTGGGCATGCGCGTGGCAACAGTGCGCGTGCGCAAGGGGGCGGATCGTGCGGACGAGGCACCTCAAGGGGGCGGTGAAGAAGCGTGGCAAAAGGAGGTTGCCGGTATGGAGGAACTCCTTGCGGCGTTGGCACACGTGCACGAGAAGCGACCACTGTTTGAGCGGCTGTTCTATGAAGCACCGATTGTCTCGCTTGAGATTGCCAATCCGTCCGACAGTGAAGAGATTGCCTTTTATGTTGCCGCATCGCGCAAGGTGTGGGAGCGCGTGGAGAAGCACATCCACAGCTATTTCACAGATGCGGAAGTGACGGTCGTGGATGACTACACGATTTTTGCACCGGGCTCGCATACGGCAATTGCGACGCTTGCGCTCAAGAACAAGCCCGCGCTGCCAATCCGCACGTACAAGATGCTGGACACTGACCCGCTGAATGAACTGACAACGGCGCTGTCAAAACTTGATACCAAAGAAGAAGGCGCGGCCATCCAGTTGGTCCTGGCGCGTGCGCCACGTGACTGGCGCAGTGCGGGCAAGAAGATTGCGCACGAGATGCAGCAGGGCAAGCAGCTCAAAGATGTGCACAATCAGAATGCGCTGACACAGGTTGTCAAGGCGGCGGCAAAGGCATCGCAGAGTATGAAGGCGGACGGTGGCGCTAAGAGTGACAGCACGCCGGTACAACTGACGCCGGACGAACAGGAACTCGTGAAGTCTATTGAAAACAAAACACGCAAGGCAGCGTTCAATGTCAACATTCGCTTATTGGCCAGCGCGGCGACACAGGAGCGCGCCGAGGATATTCTCGCGCATTTGGAGAATGCTTTTGTGCAGTTTGACAATCCTGATGTGAACAACTTCAACGTCGTGCATCGCGGCGTTGGCAAGAAGACCGCCTACCGCTATATCTTCCGCACATTCAATGACGAGCGCGCCATGGTGTTGAATGTGGAGGAGATTGCGAGCATTTACCACTTCCCGACACTCAAGACGCAGACGCCAAAAATTAGCTATCTGAAATCCAAGACAGCGCCGCCGCCATCCGGATTGCCGCAAGAGGGTGTACTGCTGGGCTACAACGAGTACCGCGGCGCAAAAACAGACATCCGCCTGACAGAAGATGCGCGCCGCCGTCACCTCTATACTATCGGTCAGACCGGTACCGGTAAGTCCAACTTCCTCAAGGAACTTGCCAAGCAGGACGTGCGCAATGGCAAGGGCGTGTGCATCATTGACCCACACGGTGACTTTGCGGATGATGTGTTGGGCGCCGTGCCCAAGGAGCGCGCGGAGGATGTAATCTACTTTGACCCGTCTGACACGGGGCGCCCGCTGGGACTGAACATGATGGAGTACAGCACGCCGGAGCAAAAGGGCTTTGTGATTAACGAGATGATTAACATCTTTGACAAGCTCTACGACCTGAAAGCAACGGGCGGGCCGATGTTTGAACAGTACATGCGCAATGCGATGCAGCTCGTCATGGAGGATCCGGACAGCGGTTCCACGCTCATGGAAATTCCCAAAGTCCTTGCGGATGAAGAGTTCCGGCGGATGAAGTTACGCAAGTGTGCCAACCCGGTTGTCAAGGACTTCTGGATTAAAGAGGCGGAAAAGGCCGGCGGTGAAGCATCGCTGCAAAACATGGTGCCGTATATTACGTCCAAGCTCACACCGTTTGTTGCCAATGACCTGATGCGCCCGATTATCGCGCAGCAAGAGAGCACCATTAATTTCCGTGAGGCAATGGATAGCGAGAAGATCCTCATCGTCAATCTCTCCAAAGGAAAAATCGGTGAGGTGAATGCGCAGTTGCTGGGCATGATTGTCATCGGCAAGTTGCTGATGGCGGCGCTCGGACGTGTGGACATGCCGGAAGATGAGCGCAAAGATTTCTATCTGTACATTGATGAGTTCCAGAACGTGACCACAGACTCCATTGCGCAAATTCTCTCCGAGGCGCGCAAGTACCGCTTGTCGCTGACAATCGCGCACCAGTTCATCGGGCAGCTCTCGGAGGAGATTGCCAAGGCGGTCTTTGGCAACGTCGGCAGCATGTGCGCCTTCCGTGTGGGTGCCGAAGACGCGGAGCAATTGGAGAAGCAGTTTGCGCCGGAGTTCTCAGCGGCTGATCTGATGAACGTGGACAACTACAATGCCTTTGCGAAAATTCTCGTGAACGGGCAGACAACACCAGCATTTAATCTCAAGACGTACCCGCCATCAGCGGTGGACCGTGAGCTCGGCAGCTACCTCAAGGAGCTCTCACGCTTGCGCTATGGGCGCGACCGTGAGATTGTGGAGCGCGAGATTCGCGAACGCACGCAGCTGGCGGGGTAGAAGAGTTGTAAGAGACGTAAATTGTTGTACCTATGGAGAAGATGAGACAAGGTAATGTCATAAACATTAGCGATGTTGATCCTAAGCGTGTTCCACAGGACCATCAGGAACATCTAAAGGACATGCAACGTCATGCGCAGTTTGATCACGTGTTGACACCGGAGGAGGCACGCGAAGCGTTGTATGCCTTTGAGG
>JALXES010000094.1 GCA_027069365.1 Candidatus Moraniibacteriota bacterium
CTCTGCGCAGCGCATCACCGCGCCGCACATACACAAACGCCGGCACGCTGACAATTTCTCGCAAGCGCTCCAATCGCGTATATTTCGTTTCCTGTAGCGTGTGTGTCATTGAACTTTTTTATAATCGGTCACCGGCGCAAACCGCCCAACAAATGTGTGCCCCTCCTCTTCCAGCGCCACGCCGGTGATGCGTGCGTCAAAGCAATTCACATAGCCGTCGCATGTCGTGACCACGCGCCGGCGCGCGGGAAGCTGCGCAAGCACAAGCACACGATCACGGCGCGGCAACGCAAAGAGTGAAATGTTTGTGCTGTACGGAATGTGGTACGCATCAAAGCGCTCCAACTCACGCGTGTCCACAACGAGCGCACCGTTTGCAATCTCCTTTTGCAACTCCCTCACAGAGAGCACATAGCTGTACCGCTTGGCGGAATACTTCTTCACAAAAGAGATCCCTCCCTTCCACACACCGCCGGCATCAACCCACCCCTTTGCGCCGTGTGCCAGATAGTCCGCCGCCAAACCCTTGCCGCGCAGAAATGTCGCAACCTCCTTGCCGCGTATACCGGACCAGCACATTACATAGATCGGCGTGTTCCGCGGCAGTGTACGCCACGCGCCGGCGCGAATATCCGCCGGACGAATGTGTGTGCTGCCCGGCAGTGTGCCGTTCTTGTACTCCGCGTCCTCGCGCGCATCCAGCACGACAAACGCATCCTGCGGCTGCTGAGACAGCACTGCGCGCAGCTGCGCATTGGATACCGCGCGCGGCGCCATTGCCGGTTGTGTGTGCACTCTTTCCGCATCACTTGGCGCGAAAGAATCCCGCACATACACCGTATACGCACTGATATTGTGCACCACACCATCGGCGTTGATATTCAGAAACGCACGCACATCATACCGCACGCACAACTCACGCGTACACAGCACCACATCACCGCCACTATAGATATCCGTAATTGCCCAGAGGCGATACACAATCACGCGCGTAACATCGCGAAAGCGCGCATCAAACACCGCGCGCGGTACTGTCGGCACAAACACTGCATACGCATCATCCAGTCGCCCCTCGGCAATTGCGCGGTAGAAGTCCTCCATCAACCGAAAGCGCGCATCGGTATGTGGCGCAACGTGCGACACATAGTGTGCGGCATCACCAACCGCATCATCAGCAGCACTCGTAGTGGTATCCGGGACAGTTTCCGCCGGTACCGTAGTGCCGGACGCCGGCGGCGACGCGACGCGCGGCACAGTTTTGTGCTGTGCGCTGTTCCGCACATCTGCTGCACGCAACGTGCTCTCCACCTTTGTGGCGTTGTGCAACCGCATACCGTAAAAAGTACCGCCACCGAGTACGAGTACTACAGCAACAACACCCAGAATGCGCAGTGCACGCCATCGCCACAAGCCACCCACAAAGCGCACTATACTGAAGAACGCTCCTATAAACACAACTGCGGCAAACGATAGAAATTGCACCGCCTGTGACGCGATACCAATCACAATATCCGGCGGCGGCACAGCACTCACCGCCGCCGGGGCAGATAGCAACAATATGCAAAAGGTGACAAACCGCATAGCACAGGAGTTACCCTAATTATTACCGCAGTGCCGGATAGGAGCCAAAAGCGTGCTGACAACCACCAGAATTGTACTCATCCACAAATAGCACATCGTGCAAATACATGTGCGTGTCAATCATCATGGTAGCGTTTTCCTTGCTCATACAATGCACAAAACTTCTATCTGATAAACTTCCCTGAGGCTTCTTTGTGCAGTTCACTCTTCAGTTCCTTTATGCGCTCCGTCACCTCCTGCCACTTTTTGAAATCTTCTGACGCACGGAATTCTTCTAATCTTTGCTTTAGTGTAGCAAAGCGCCCTTTGGCATCGTCTATCCTTTCTTTAGCCCCTTCCACACGTCGCCTCTCCCTCATGTCTGCAATGTGTTCCGGCTGTTCATTGCCCGTAGCGTTCTCTATCATTCTTTTGTCTCGTTTTATCACTTCCTGCAGCCCCTCCACTTCACTCACAATGGAGGCATGCCGACTGCGCAGAGTTTTCTCTAACCTCCGCAAATCATCAAGTTCTGCCTGCAACTTCTCGGCTCTGCTACATTTCCTATCGTTGCCACATACCTCTTCGTCTTCGCCAGAAGCCTTCGCCAAGCGCCGGCGAGTTTCTTCGTCAAGCACGATTTCTGCCGTGCCATCATCATGATTTATCCACTGTTTGTTGTCTCCTCCCTCGCCACCACCCTGTGGCGGCTCACCTTCTCGTGTCATAGAGCACATCGTTATGATTTACCATCTCTCTCAGTGTAACACGAAACTTTGTTACCGTCGCAACGCCTCAATCGGTGTGATGCGTGCGGCGCGCAGTGCGGGATAGGAGCCAAAGACGACGCCGGCAATCAGCGCAAAGCCGATGCCAATGAGCGGTCCGATAGCCGAGAGCGTCACCGGCACATCCATTCCCCGGCTGTGCACAGCGACTGTTGCCGCAAGCACCAGTGTCGCGCCCAGCACAATCCCGATGAGCGCGCCGATGAGTGCAATCACCACCGCCTCTGCGAGAAACTGCGCGCGGATGTCCTGTGCACGCGCACCGAGAGCGCGCCGCAGCCCGATCTCCCGCACGCGCTCCTGCACCGCTACCAGCATCACGTTCATAATCCCCACACCGCCGACCAGCAGCGAGATGGACGCCAACAGCAGCAAGAGGATGTTCACACTCTTCAGCACGCTACTCATCGTGTCTTGCACCTCCTGAATCGTCGCCGCGCCGAAGTCATCGTCCGGCCCGTGCGTACCGTGCCGGATGCGCAAAAGCGCTGTGATGTCGTCCGCCACCGTCTGCGGGTCTGTGCCGTCAGCCGCGCGCACGGTAATGTACTGCACATAGTCCACGCCCATCAGTTTCTTCTGCACGGTCGTCACAGGCAAGTAGATGACATCATCCCACGAAAACCCAAACGTCGCGCCGCGCTCCCGAAGTACACCCACCACGCGGTAGCGGTTGCGCCCAATTTTGATGCGCTTGCCCACGGCATCTGTGAACGCTCCAAACAACTCTTCCTTGATGGCGCTGCCGAGCACCGCCACTTGTGCGTGCGCCGCATCGTCCGCCGGCGTAAAGAACGCGCCCTGCGCAATCTTGACATTGCGGTCCACCTGCGGCTGCTGTGCAGTCGTGCCGAGGATTAGTGCCTGCGTATCCTTGTTGCCGGCACGTGTTTTCTGCTGCGTGATAAGGCCCACCGTCGTGGCAGCGACGCCCGGCAACTTTGACACTGCCGCAGCATCATCCAGCGTAAGCGTCGTAATCTGCACACCAAGCGCCTGGCTGGAATAATTGCTGTTGGACAGTTGGTCCGTGCTGGGGACTTTGACTTCCACCTGTATTGACTGCGCACCAAACGACCCGACCTGGTCGCTGACGTACCGCGCAATCCCCTGTCCAATCGTCACAACTACCACAATTGCCATCACAGACACAATCATCCCCAGCAGCGTCAAAAACGTCCGCGCCTTGTGCGCCGTCAAACTCTGCGTAATTGTTCGCACAAATGTTCTATTCATACCGCAATGCTTCTATCGGACTGACGCGCGCCGCCTTCAGCGCCGGATACATCCCGAACACCAAACCGATCGCCACCGATACCGCCGCAGCAATTCCGATGGCACGGTATGTGATAACCAGATCCCACGCATAGCCGAAGTGTTGTGCGATTTGCGCAATCCCCCACGTCGCCGCAAGTCCCACGATGATGCCCACAGCACCACCCACTACCGCCACAACAACCGCCTCCGTGAGAAACTGCAGCATAATGTCGCGCCGCGTGGCACCCAGTGCCTTGCGCAACCCAATCTCCCGCAGCCGC
>JALXES010000095.1 GCA_027069365.1 Candidatus Moraniibacteriota bacterium
GAGCAGCGCGAGCGCTGCGAAAAACGTCATTGTTGCCTTTTTCACTCTTCAATCTCCGATTTTGGCACAGGTTTTCTGCGCCGTTTTTGAAAAACATCCTTGTCAAGGTTCTCTTGCGCGCGTCCTGCGTGCAACACGTGCCGTTGCACGTTGACACTAATCTAACACATCACAAAATTATGTCAAGGCCCCTGAGTTGTATTCGCCCGTCAATCACACTATCGCACAAAGATTGTCACCGAAACACTGTGCAAAAAAAGAAAAAGCCCCAGGGGAGAAACGTTTCCCCTGGGGCATGCGACATCAGACCCGTTTAATCTATTTCCAAGTCTGTGTCAGGATCTTCCACGGCGCGTGTCTTGAAGACACCCAGTTCGCCACGTCTGGTCAGCATCGCATACGTCTCAATGACGATAATCGCGATGAGCACCAAGTACACGGCGTCAACCGGTTGCTGAACCAAATGGTCACGCAGCCCGCCAATGACTACGACAAGAATGTTGACAATTGCCGCAAGCGCAATGGCCGCGACTTTGTCAAACCACCCGATGAGCGCCCGCCAGGCCTTGGTGAGGAGCCACAATGCAGCCCACACCATAACAACGCCCAGCGAGAGCCACAGCCATGACGATGCCGACTCCGGTGCGAATGTCCAGAGCGCACTCCAGTCAATACGCCCCTCCCGAATCACGAAACTCCAGTAAGAGAACTTACTGGGGTTGTACAGGAGGACCGTGCTCAGAATGCCGAGCGCCACCATGGCGCCGACGCTGAACAGGCCACCGATAACATTTGCTACTTTTTTCATCTTACACCTCTTGGTTTTGCGACGGGGTTTCCGCCGCATCGGAAACGACAGAAGCAGCAATCCACGCCACTCCTGTCACGAAAGCCATGACAACTGTCGCCATCAACGCAATGTCAATCGCCCAATCTTCTGGGAGATTGTGCAGCGTCGCCAGCCATGTGCCAAACAGCAGAAGCGGCCAGAATGGTCGCGGAATCACTCTTGATCCGCTTACATGAGCGGCATCAGAGAGCATTTTTCCTGTGACAACTATACCCGATATGATGCCACCCGCCGTAGCATCAACGACATAAATGGCCAGATAGGCCACAACGGGATAAGCTGCCACAGTGGTCAGCATGCCGAGCAAGTTGTGACACGCTGCGCATCTCACGTCAGACAGACGCATGCGCACGGTGTACAGCGCCGGTAGCAGAATGGTCGCGACTGTCAGCATGAATAACCAGCCGGGTGCCCATGCTGTATATGAGCACTCCAACCCGTTGACAACGACATTGTGTACTTGCTCTGGCGGCCATAGACTTACAATCTGTGCCGGTGTGTCTACGGCACCAGGAAGCATAGCCCTCTCTTGTAGACAGAGCGTAACGTACGCCGGCTCTGGCAGAGCACCAAACCACAGCACTGCAACAAGAACTGCTGCCCATACTGTGAAAATAACCAAGACAAGATGTTTCTTTTTCATCTTATCACCCTCCGGGGTTTTTAATGAACACGCATTTACAGTATCGTGGTATTGACAATCCGTCAAGATGGTGCGCAAATAAAATACACGCCGCGGAATATTCCACGGTGCGCTAAGATGGCTTTTCTTTGCCGGCTGAATTCTCTTGTCCTTCGCTTTCTTGTGCATTGGTGCGGAGAACGTTGCGTGCTGTTTGCGCTGCCCTGTGCGCTGCCGCACGCACTTTTGGGTGGTGCGTCACTTTGTGCACCCCTTTTTCCGTGACAGCTTCGCCTACTTTGTAGGCGAGAAATGACCGCACGGCGCGCGTGACAAGCACATACATCAGCGGCACAACCGCTACCGGCAGTGTTGCGAGCACGAGTAAGTTGCGCTCCACCGCTGGCAAGTGTCTGTACCACTGCACGCGGCGATGCCACCACAGCGCAACGACACCTTTTATCGCTGCTGTCGTGGCGCGCACGCGCTCGTACTCGCGGTGCAGGTGGCGCCACAGTCGCCGCAGCGCACCCTTGGCAAAGTATTTCGCCGTTCCCTTAGCAAGAATTGCCGTTAGGGCGGGCTTAATAACCTTCACCAAGAGTAGCAGTTTCTTCCATGCAAACCCGCGCACGAGAAACTGCCACACCGCTGCAGCGGCAGCCACAGCAAGCGCTGCGATTACCTCCCCCGCCAGCGGCACGAGCTCCAGCATCACATAAACGCTGGCACTCGTTACCGCGATGAGGAGCGCTCTGCGTATCATTACGACTCCCTCTCCGTTTTGTCAGAACTCTCCTCCTGCTTACATCTTTCTGCTTCCTCCTGCTCATCTATGATTTGCCGGACAATTTTACCGACATAGTCCGTTGCCCGATCAAAGGCGTCGTAGGCAGAGGTAATCAGCGCAGTCGCAAACTGATACACGGGCGGGATACTCTTCAGTGCATAGTAAACTACTACACCTGCCACACTCCATAATGTGAGTGTAAAGATGCCATGCATATGATCTGCAATGACATAGTGCCACACAGTCCACAGCAGTCCTGCAACCACAATTGCTGTTACCGTGGCTGTGAGCACATGCCCCTTCAGAACGCGCTGGTACCACAATCCCCGAAAGTACATGCGAAAGAATTTCCATGTATCCTTGGCAATTGTTATCTTGATAGCACGCAGCGCACGCTGCACATCAGCATTCTCAGACGCATCCGCCGCTGCGTGGATTTGCTTCAGCAAATTCTCCCGCGCTTTGTCATGCGCCGGTCCAACGACCAGCAACTGTCCAAGGGACGCGATAATTTTAACTCCTATGCCAATGATAATTATCGGATTGATAATCATTCTCTACTCCTTCTCTCATTGTTAAAGACACGTATACAGTACATGATAATCGCCATGTAGTCAATTCTATTTTTTTATACCTCAAAAGAAAAACACCCCGTATGTGCACATACGGGGCGGTAAATGGATTTTTATCCAGCTGCGATACTCGGAGCAGAAAGCACTTCCGGAACTGCTCTGTAGACACACGCAGCAATATCTGCAACCAGGACATCAATCCGCGCGGCGTCCGTGGTGTCAAGGTCACATACGATATGCAGTACATGTGCACCCCGTACGATATCACCCCAGCGCACGAAGACGATGTCGACGTCGTCAGTGTTCGCCAGTAACACTGCAATGTGCTCCGGAATGTCCCGCACCTCAGCGGTGGAAAGAGCCGCCGCATTGACATCCGCCGTCATGGTGTAGCGCGTCACGCGCCGGGCAGTACGGTTTTCCACGACACCGATCATGTCCTTGTTGGGCACAGTCAGCATCGCACCATCCGGCATGCGCAACAGTGTGTGCGACAGTGTCATGGACACCAATGTCCCGGCAATGTCCTTATCACGCAAGACAATGTAATCGCCGGGATAACCGATGTGTCGGTTGAACAACCGCCACAGTACCGCCGGTGAGAATACCGTGGTCACAAATACCGCCAGTGCCGAGAGTGAAAAGTAATCACTCGGAATCGTCACAGAGAAGATTGTGAAATCCTCTCCATGAAAGATGCCAATGATATACGCCAGCGTGGCCGCGTAAATAACGCGACGCAACAGGATGTCCACGAAAAACACATTGAAACGTCGTTGCACGCGCTGCCCCTTGATGATGCGCTTGTGTCGGAAAGCGTTGAGTGCCAGCAGCGCGCGCGCCACCAACAATGCCGCGCCAACATGAACAGCTGTGGCAATGACATCCATCGCCCCACCGACAACAAAAGTCATGCCGTATGCGATAACAACGAGAACCACTGCCGTGATGGCGCCCCAATGCCACCGCGCCAAGCGTGTCGCCATCTGCG
>JALXES010000096.1 GCA_027069365.1 Candidatus Moraniibacteriota bacterium
GCACAGGACGTTACGCACCATACAAAATGTACGGCACGGTAGCTGTGATGGGTGTGGCGCTACTGGCGGGGTCCATGGTGTCCACGGGCGTTGCGTGGCTTCCGGCATATCTGCTGGCAATCAACGTGATGACGTTTGTGCTGTTTGGGTTTGACAAAGCAATTGCCGGTGCTCGTGTGATGCGCGTGCCGGAGCGCGTGCTCTATGCGCTGGCGATTGCGGGCGGGTCACCTGCGCTGCTTGCCGGACAAAAAATCTTCCGCCACAAGACCGCCAAGGCGTCGTTTCAGGTGGTGTTCTGGTTGATTGTTGCTGCGCAGTGCGCGCTTATTGTGTATGTGTTCACCGGTGACGTGTTTGCACATCGTGCACAGTGGTAGGACGTGGCACAAAGAGTGGTATAATAAACGGGAGAGAAGCATAATAATAATGATGATGTCACGACGCAAAAAAATATTTGTCGCGCTTGCGCTGGCGGTGGTGGTGGGTGCGGTGTTGCGCTTCTGGCACCTTGGTGCAGTGCCGCTGCGCGCAGATGAGTTCCTGGACATGAACGCAGCGGTCGGCTATGCGCAGACGGGGCAGTGGGTCTCATGGGACCACAACATGGAGCGCGTCAGCACGCGCATCAACCCGGCGAGTGACGCACGGGCATGGCTGTACCGATGGCAAGTTGCGACGCTGGTGCGTTTCGCGGAGCCGACAGAGGCGGTGGCACGCAGCGTGAGTGCGCTGTGGGGCGTGCTGACAATTCTTGTTGTGTATATGGTAGCCACATCACTGACGCGACGGCGGGCAATTGGCGTGATTGCAGCGGCGCTGTTTGCGCTGAGCGTGAGTGGTATTCAGATGGACCGCACGCTACGCATGTACGCAATGTTTGCGCCGGTGTTTCTGATGTTCAGTTGGATGACGTTTCTCGCATTGGAGCGTACGCCGCACGCGGGCATGCTTCGCAGAGCGTGGCGCGTGTTGGGAGTGCATCTTGGCTATGCCGTGGCAGCGCTTGCGCTGGGAGTGCTGTCGCTCCACCTCCATGCGCTGACGGCAAATATCGTCTTTGTGCTTGTTGGCTATCTGCTTGCCATGAGTGTTGTCCGGTGGCGTGAGGGGGTCACGATGCGCGCCAATCGCTATGTGAGACTGCTTGTACTGGGCGCGCTCTTCGGTGGTGCGCTGGCGCTCCTTGCGCCACAGTCACTTGCCGCATTGACGGCGGGCATTGTGTTCTGGGAGGACCACTGGAGCTATCTGGGACACATTGCGCGAGACTATGCGCACCCGCTGTTGGCGCTGGGGCTGTATGTGTTGGGCGTGGGGTCTCTCTGGCGCTCGCGTGTACGTGCGCAGCGTGCGGGCGCAGCATACCTGGATGCGACTGTTGGGATGATCGTATTCGCCGCAATCTTTCTGTGGCACCGCAACGTGGGGCCGCAGTATATTTTCTTTGTGCAACCGTTCGTGATGATTGGTGTGGCCAGCGGCATCTACTATGGTGCGCGCTATTTGGCGGCACATTTGCCGGGGCGTCACGTGTTTGGTAGTGTGGTGGCACTTGCGCTGCTGCTCGTGCCGAACTACGGCTACTTTCTGCAGGAAAACAATACTTATCACATCACTTCACGTGCTGAGACGCCGAACTACCGCAAGGTCTTTGGTTACGTCAAAAAGCGGCTACAGCCGGGGGATGTGCTTGTGACGCGCAATTTTCGCAACTACTACTACCGCGATGCGCACGTGCCGGTGTTTGACTTTGGGTCGGAGCGTGATGCAGATGCGCTGGCGCGAGAGGGCAAGGCGCAGAAAATCACACTGTCATACCTGCAGCGCATCATGACACAGCACCCGCACGGGTGGGTGGTATTGGCGGACAATGATGAGCGCTTCGTGACCAAGGAAGCGCAGGCGTATATCCAGACACACATGACGCGTGTCTCACACCCACGTGTGCGCGGGCCCATCAGTGTGTGGCGCTGGGGTGTAAGTAAGTAACAATCATCATATGACACGCAAGCAGGTGTATATTATCGGTGGCATAATCGTTGCACTCGCGGTGTTTCTGCGCTCCTTTCACCTCGGTGAGTGGCTGCACTATGAGCTGGACCAGGGGCGGGACTTCCGCATTATTCAGGCGGCGATTGACTATGGGCCGCGGGAGTTGCCGCTGCAAGGCCCCAAGGCGGCGGGGAATGTCACCATTCGTGATGAGCATGGTGAGCTGACAGACAAGACGACATTGCGCCTCGGGCCGCTGTTCTACTACATTGAGTACGCAAGTGCGCTACTCTTTGGCGTAACGCCGGTCGGGGCGGTACTGCTGATTGTCATCTTGTCCACGTTGACAGTGCCATTGTTTTACGTGTTTGTGCGGCGGTTCTTTGATCAGCGCGTGGCATTGGGATTGAGTGCCATTATGGCAAGCGGGCTGTTTTTCGTGACGTACAGTCGGTTTGGCTGGAACCCCAATCTCATGCCGTTTTTCATGCTGCTTCTGGGTTATGCGTTGCTCATGGCCACGGATGTGCGGCGCACACAACGCGCGCGCGGCTGGTGGCTGATTGGCGCTGCGGTGGCATTGGCATTTGTGGGGCACATGCACTTCCTGGCATTTATCGCTGCGCCGATTATTGCCGTTCTCTACCTCGCATGGTCGTGGCGCAGCATCGCCGGTCAGCATCGCGTGCGGTGGTACTTCTGGGCGGGCGCTCTTGGCGTGTTTGTGTTTTTGCAAACGCCGCTTATTCTCAATGACATGCAGACTGGTGGTGAAAATACCAAAGCGTTTATCGCCGCTGTGACGCAGAAAACGGATAGTGACAAACCCAAAACGTTGCCGGAGAACATTATCATGAACCTCAATAATCACGCACGGTACTACTGGCTCATTGTAACCGGTGACCAGCGCGCAGAACTACCGACGTTACGCGGTTGGGATGTGCGTTGTGACTATGATTGTCGCAAAGGGCTGTTGCGAGGGGTGGCGGCACTTGTAGCAATGTTTGCCGGTCTTGTAGGGTGGTTTGTGTTGTATCGGCGTGAGAGGGACACGCGCCGGAGGCACTTCCTGCGCTTGGTGCTTGTCTGGGTGAGTGTGGTCTTTGCGCTCTACATTCCGCTGGCATATGACATGGCACCGCGCTTCTTCTTGCTCACCGCGCCGGTGGCACTCGTGTTCTTTGGGCTCATTGTGCACATGCGACTTGCACGCGCCACACGTTGTGACAGCGTGATAGGTTTTCTGGTGATGGGATTGGCGATTATCTCAAACCTTGCGTTTGTTGCGGAGGACTTTGCGCAGCGCTCGCAGGCGGCAACAAACCCGGCGCTGACAATTCCCACGGACCATGTCCTCAAGGAAAAGACGCGCATGGGGTTGGGGCAGATGACGCAGATTGTGGGCCACATGCTCGTGCGCGCGCAGCAGACGGGCTATCCCATCTGGCTTCACGGACAGCCGGAGTTCAAGCGTGCCTTTTGGGAGCGCATTGATACATCACCGGTGGGGCGCTTTGGTGCACCAGTGGATCTCTCCAAGGCATACCGCCACGGATTGTACTTCATCATCATACGCACACAGTCAGATCCTGATAATTATCTGCGCAAGGTGCTGCAGCACGCCGACATCGTGGACACACGCGTCTACGGCACACTCACGCTCTATGAGCTCGTGCCGCACGAGGACGTCATTGTAGCCGATGACCCACACATCCAACAGCCGCGGCGTGATCCGCAGTTTAGCCCAAATGCACAGAAGCGCTACCTCTGGCGACAGGTGCTGGGTCTTGAGAAGCGTGAGAAGAGAGAATAGTGATGGTCTT
>JALXES010000097.1 GCA_027069365.1 Candidatus Moraniibacteriota bacterium
GACGACGCCCTACACTTTACAAATGAAGCGAAAAAACTATTCTGCTGTCGCTTCTATTGTACCATCACTCAGCCGGATGCTCAATGCGTCACCCGCCTTTACGTCTTGCGTGCTGCGCACAACACCGTGTTGACCACGCACAATCGCGTAGCCGCGCGCGAGTAATGTGTGTGGGTCGCGCGCACGCAGTAGTGCGGCGATAGCATCCAGGCGCGTGTGCGTTGCGCGCAGGTGCCGCTGCTGCTGCGTGCACATCTGTGCCCCGGCGCGCACGATATGCTGGCGCGTGCGCGCAAGTGACTGTGCGTAAACGGCGGCGTGCTGCGCCAGACGATGCTGCGCCGCACTGAAACGTGCCAGCAATTCCTGGAAGCGTGCGGTCAACACCATAGGTGCGTGCGCGACACTATGTGCAGTACGCCCAAGCACCTCTGTGTAGCGCTGCACAATCACGCGCTGCCGGTGCGCCACAAATGCTGCCGCCTCCATCCACGATGCACTCACAGCTTTGGCGGCCGCCGTTGGCGTGGAAACACCTGCATCCGCCACCAGCGTGGCGAGCGTCTCGTCCCGCTCGTGCCCAATCCCTGCCACAACCGGCACGGGAAAGTCAGCAATCATGCGCACAATCGTTTCGTTGTTGAACGCCTGCAAACTCTCCAGCGACCCGCCACCACGCGTGATGACCAGCACGTCCAGCGCACCGGCCTCTGCACGTGTGCGCAGCGTCATGAGTGCTGCGCGCAACTCGTGCACAGCATGTTGCCCCTCCACAGCACTGTGTACCAATGTGACCCTCAAGCCGTACTTGCCGAGGTTAGTCATGAAGTCCCCAATCGCCGCGCCGTCACGCGACGTAATCAATCCAATTTTCGTGGCAAACTGTGGCACGCCCCGCTTGCGCTCAGCATCCAGCAGTCCTTCCTGTGCAAGTTTTTTCTTCAATGCATCGTACGCTTTTTTCAGCGCACCCTCGCCGGCAAGCTCCACCGTCTCACCGATAAAACTAAACCCGTACTGCGTATGGTGCTGTGGGTGTCCGGTGACAATCACCTCCATACCATCAGCGAGCTCCACACCCGAGAGCTCATAGGCACCACGAAAGACTGTCACGCGCAACACACCCTGCGCGTCCTTGATCTGGAAGTACGCGTGCCCGGTCGTATTGCGCCGCAGTCCCACAACCTCGCCACGCACACGTACCTGCCGAAAGTGCGACGACAGCAGCACATTGAGTGCGGACAGAAAGTCGCTTACACCAAACACATCGTCGTCAGACGGTGTGACCTCACCGGTAGACACAGTGTATGTATGCGACGCTGTCGGCTGCGCTGCAACAGGTGCCCCGGCGGATACTGCGTCAGGCGCCGGGTCCGGTGTTGTTGCCGCACTGATAAGTTGGAGCAATGTTGGGCCGTACCGGCGCGCCTTGACCGCGCCGATGCCCTTGACCGCCAGAAGTTCCTCTTCCGTGCGCGGCATAACACGCGCAAGTTCCACCAGCGTCTTGTACGGCAGCACGCGATATCCCTCCACGCCCTCTCTGCGCGCTTGCTGCGTCTGCCACTGCTGTAGTGTTTCTAGGAGTGTCATATGCTATGCTGTAGATATACTCCCATTGTAGCACACTTTACAAAATGTATATTTTGTGTTATTGTAAGTAGACCGTATAACCTATGTCTCACAAAAATTCTATGCGATTTGAACGGCACACATCAGAGAAACCATTCGCACAGGAGCACCCTCCTGCACTCTTTGAACGCGCTCAGAGGGCTCTGGCAACGCTGCGCGCAAAGATTACAGAAGACGTTGCTGCGCTGCGCAAAACGTACGGCTTTGAGGCAGAAGACAAAGAAGCATCGTCTGACACACCCACCGATACCTCCCGTCGCCGCTTTATGGCTGCGTTTGCCGCCGGCGCTGTAGCTAGCGCTTTCCCAAAGAAAGTGCATGCACTGGAGCGCATTGACCCCTACTGGCAAAAATGGCAGATTGCGCAAAGAAGGCTTGCGTCCGTTCTATCATCAGAAAATGGTGTAAGCTATACATTGATAGACTTTATTTGTGATAAAACTCTTCCAAAAGGTGCGCCACATGCATGTTATGATGCCGATGGTACGTTGCGCATTAGCCCATCAGGCGAACCGCTCATTCCTATCCCCCAAAGTGAATGGCACTTTAATGAACGCGCTATGCAGCCAGCAGCAGATGCCAACAGTGAGACTGGCGCAACCGATTCGCAGCAATCCCAGAAAATACGGAGGATGAGTAACAGGTATGAAGTGGAATTTGATGGAGAAATTATGTCTCCAGAGGAAATGGAGAGACGCATTATGGAGCGCACGTACAGAGAAGAAGCGGAAGCTAGGGCGCAAGAGGAAATTGATGCAGAGCTGGAACGTGGCGCTGTTCATGAAAATCGTGAGAACACTCTGGCTACACAGGAGACAGGCGCAGTAGAAAACTCACCCGTTGTACAGGAAATCAAAGCATTGGACAATAAGAGGCTTCGTGAACTTTTTGATGAACTTTCCAACAAAGCTGCACATACGGAATGGAAGCCGGAACTTGCACAGGCTTATGAAAGAGAATTCAAAGCATTCTTTGAGAGCGCAAAAAATGCAGAGCTTCCAAAGAGTATACAGAAGCTAAATTTCAAACCTTCGTACAAAGAAGCCTCTAAGCTTTTGAGAGAGAATCGTGAGCTCTTGGGAAAACTTCTTGCCATTGCCAAAGAATTTAAAATGGATGCAGCACTCCTCTTCAGCATTATCGCTGTTGAGTCAAGATGGAATCCCGAAGCAAAAAATGGTCCTGTCGGTCATCAAGCCTATGGTCTCATGCAAATGCACAAACCGGCATTTGATGATCTTGTACGTGATCTTGGTTTGAAAAATAAAAGCCATGAAGATCTCCTGAAAGATCCCGCTCTTGCTGCAAATCTCGGAGCAAAGTATTTCCTCATCATGATGAATGCAGTTAAAGAACGTTTTCCAAACGTTACACCGGAAGCGCACATCGGTATCGCACTCGCACTCTACAACCAGGGACCAAATATGCGCTCAGCTGATGCAAAAGATCGTGCTTTAAATTACGTACAAAAAGTACAGAAAGCACTAAACGACTATATGCACCGCTTTGATAAGTAGCATATCAGAAATTTTGCCATATCAAGAAGAAATAGCCATCTCTGCAGGTGGCTCTTTCTTCTCTAATCACATTTCACCTGTGCCCCACTTTATCGGACGCTATCCTCACGTGACCACTGCACATCATATGTGCCACTGGCAGCATTCTCTAGGAGAATAGCAAATCCCTCACCGGCGCGCACTTCCCCCACACGGAGTGTGATGCTGTCATCATCACTCCCCAGCGTGATGCGCTCACCCTCTGCTATGCTTGCCTCCGGCACAAAGACCTGTGCGTGTGTCGCTCCTTCCGGCACAGTGACTGTCACGGTCCCCTGTGCGATGCTCTCGCCACGCACAGCCGGCGTGGACGCATCACCCGGGGCTTCCGCCGTCACACCTTGCACAGCCGCATCACGTGGCTCATTGTTGCCAACAGCACTCTGTACATCATCCCCCTGCTCCTGATTAGCGCTCTCTGCCGACGTCTCTGTTTCCGGTTTTGGCGTCGGTGTCTGCGCGCCTGACACTGCATCCTCTTGCGCCGGCAGTGCCGCAGCAAACTGCTCCGGGTCCAGTGTCGCGTAAGCGTCTGCAAGTGCCGCATAGTACTCTCTGAGTTGCGCCACTTCCGCCTCCAGTTGTGCAATTTTGCGGTCCTTGTCGTCGTCACTGCGCGCCACGCGTGCCTGCACATCATCCGCTACATCTTCTCGGAGTTTCCTGAGTTCTCTGCGCACGTCTTCAAGAGCAGCCGCTCGCTCCTTGTCCCGTACATAGAGTTCTTGCACACCCACAATCGCCACACCGGCCGGGTCAATGGTAGAAATGCTCGTGTCACTACCACCCAAGCCAAACGCGGCAAAGAAGTCTTGCGCCGTCGGTCCAATGTGCGTCACACTGGCATCCTCGCGCTTGTAGTTCCACCGCGTGATGCGCAAGTGCGCCAATTTCTCCAAGATGTCAGCACCATCCACCGTCATGAAGTTCTCCTTGAGGCGTTCATCGGAGGCATTGGTCCACGTGCCGCCGGCCGTCAAGCGCGCACCATTCGCTACACTGATGGGATCTGCCGGCGCATCCACACCAATACCGAGATTGCCGCCGACAACGAACGCCGCGTCGGTCTTGAGTGTCTGGGTGTCACTGCGGTACAGCTGTGTGTCCGGTGCAGCAAGACCGCTGCCCAGGCGCACCACGCCCTGTGCAGAGATGGCCAGTCGCGGGAAGAGTTCAGCCCCCTGCGTGAACTGCGCAAATGTGTCTGTGGCGTCATTCACATGTACAGCAAGCGCCGGTGCTGTTGAGGGGCCCGGGTGTGCACCATCCACGTACAGCGCCGCAATATCCTGTGGCGTTGTGACATGCACCGCACCCAGTGGCGCACGCGTGCCAATACCAATGAGTCCTGTTGCTTTTTGTATGAAAAGGTCGTCATTGTTGATTGAGAAATCTCCCTTTACGGCAAAATCTGTCACGCTCCCATCCAGCGCAATCTGCGTGTCTGTAAACGTCACGTCACCGCTGCTCTTGAGGTCGCCGTTGATGTGCAGCGTGGCGTCATCGGCAATCGTGCTGTCTACATCTGTACGCACAAAGGCATCCAGTTCCAGTCCCTGAAACTGTGATGCGTTCTGCGCGTGGAACGCATAGGCGGCGGCAGTCATCTGCGTGCGCGGCGTAAAGGTCTCACCTTCAGAAAAATCTGCATTGCCACTAGGGTCAAATGCCACGTCTATGAAGAGCGCGTCGGTGGCAAAGTTCGGCCCGTCACCCTTGCTACACGCCGCAAAATCCCCGTCACAATCCAGCGTCAGCGTGAATGCCCCGCCCGTATCACCAAGCTCAACATTGTGCACCACGTCTTCCCACACGAGCGTGCCTCCCGTCGCTGCCGTATACAGCCGCACGCGAAAGTCACACGTGTCTGCCGCATGCTCGCGCACGCACGCGACACCATCAGCCGTTATCTGTGTGCCATCCGGGTTGGTCAGCGCACCGGTGTATGTAAACGCTTGCACCGCTGCGTGTGCAGGCGTCACCCATGCCAGAGCCCCACACACAAACACGCTGACACAGGCGCCGCACAGGCGCCGCACACCCACCCACATTGTCTTTGTGTTTCTGTGCATAGCACGTGCAGAGGAGTCTATGTTACACGCGGGACCCAAACGACAAAAATGCACGGTAGACAATGAACAGTACTACAAAGATACCGGCAAAGAGCGCTGCGAGGAACTTTACGGGAATGATGTAGAACGTTGTCTGTGCAGAGAGTTCGCCGTGACTCACACCATAGCGCGCAAGCAGGTGCGCCGTGAAGTGCCCCATCGGTGGAACGAGACTTGTCTTGCGCAATGTGATGGTCTCATCAATTCTGCGCTGTGGCGCGCCCGGCAAGACCGCACCCTGCTCTTCATTGAAAATCGTGTTCTGCCCCGTGAAGGCAAAGCCTCCGGAGAGGAAAATCGCACCGGTGGGAATGGCGTGTACGGTGCCCTCGTTCTTGAGGTATGTTGTAAATGTGATGCGTGGTGCCGCAGTCCAGTAGATGCGCTTGTCTGTTGTGAAGGACGTGAGCGTGACATTCTCTGTGACATCACCCGGCACGGTAATGAGCATCAGTGAGGCGATGCGCCCGATGGATCCGATAACGGAACCTTCGTGCTTCTCGATGAACGACGGGTCGTCTGTCTGCACAAAGAACGCACCGTAGTGCCCACCCACTTCAGCATCCGCCGGTACCGTAATTGTGACATCCACCGTACGCACCTCACCTGCCGGCACGAATACCTTGTCCGACGGCAGCGAGACCCACTGCGACAGCGAGTAGCGCGTGTCCTGCTGCGTTGGAGCAAACGACGGCGCGCCTGTTTCGCTTGTCACAGTGAAGTCCTGCGTGTAAATGTAGAACGTGCGGTCCGTCTCTCCATAATTGCCAATGCGAAACGTCTGCACAAGTGTCTGACCGCGCTCCACAATGCGATTAATCTTGCCCGGTGACACTTCAATGTTCATGCCCTGTGCCTGCGCCGGTGCGGCATGCAGCGCCACTGCGCCGCTCACGAGAACTGTGAGAAACAAAAAAAGGATGCCTCGCTGTGTCATAATTTTTGTCTTATGATTTTTAGGCCTCCTTTGCTTCCCGCTATTATACCACACTCCCTCCGACGAGGGAACTGTGGTAAAATGTCACCATGATGATGTTTCGTGTTTTCCTTATCGTGTGTGGCAGCACTGTGCTGTGCGGCACAACACTCCTGCACGCGCACGCACAAAAAACGAGCCCCCACTTCATGATTACCAATGACCGCGTGAGTAACGGCGGCGCGTTTGGTGCGAGCGCGACATTTGATGTCGTGGGAGCCGCTGAACTGTGGCGCGGCGCACCACGCACCTCACCACACTTCCGTCTCACACAGCGCATAGATGCTGTGGATGCGCACATTCCCCGACGGCCCACGCTCACCAATGATGACCACTACCACAACAAACTCCACCTGAAGCTTGCCTTGGACGGCACCGCACCGGATACGCTCTTTGCCGTGGCAGTCTCCTCTGATGGCTGGCAGACCCAGCGCATCGTGACCGCCGACGGCACGCTCGGTGACGTGGACGCAACACTGCGCGCAGAAGACTTCCACACGCGCGACTTCTGGGGTGGTGCTGATGGCATGTTTATCCGCAACCTTGACGCCGACACTCCCTACAGCGCGCGCGTCGCGGCACTGCGTCCACACATGACGCAAACTACGTTCGGCCCCGCCTCACCGATTGTGCGCACCGAACCCCTCTTTGTGCGCATGACCATCGCCCAGAACATCAGCGACTTCTTTATCCTGAACACTGCCACCGTTGCGCGCGCCACCCACACCGAGTTGCGCGTCAGCACAAACAACGAAACCGGATACCAGACGTACATCCGTGACGATGGCGATGGTCTCGTCGGCGGGTTGTTTGATGCCGCCAGTGGTGCTCTGATCCCTTCGCATGATGCGGTCCTCGGCGCCGGCATCGTCGGCTATGGCGCACAAGCCAGCTCGCCCTCAGCACACATTGACGCGCGTTATGACCACAGCGACAACACCGTTGGCGCACTCCATGTGACAAATATGCCACTATCCTCAAATGCCGTGAGCGTAGACAACGAGCCAACCTTTGTCAATCTCAAAGTCTCCATTGACGGCGCCACTGATGCGGGACACTACACGGATACAATCTACTACACAGCGACCGTCGCGCTCTAGTTGCGCGCGCACTGTCCCCACAACCCCTTCCCCTGTGTCCGCGCACGCTCCTGCAGCGCAGCAAACTCATCTGCATGCGCCGTGTCTGGCGGGTATCGGCGCGCACGCGCAAAGCCGTCGCGCACCAGCACCGCATTGACAAACGTGTCCCCCACATACACATAGCGCAATAGCCGCCCGTAGCGGTCCGTGTCTGACACATCTCGTTCCAGCAGGACATCCTTGCCGGCTACCAGTGCACGGTTGCGCGCTGTTGCTTCGCGCGCATAGCACTCCTGTGTTTGCGCGTACCCCTTCCCCGTTTCCGGCGTATCAATGCCGATGTAGCGCACGAGACGCCCGTCGGAGAGCTGCACCGTGTCACCGTCAATCACGTGCGCAACGTGCGCCGTCGTACGCGCAGAAACATGGTGCGCGCCACCGGCATGTGAGGCGCGCGACTCCTGTGGCACGTGCTGTGTCAGCGCACCAGACATCACCGCACCAATCGTTACGATAAGTGCCCACAGCGCACGCGCTGAGAAAAATTTTTGGAAGTTCTGCATATGCGAGACAAAAACAACCCACAACAGGTTGTTTTTGTGTTTACAGCGCCATGAGTTTACTCTGTTGTCACACCATCAAAATGCTCTTCAATTTCATCCGCCTTGGTTGGTTCTACGATGCCATCCTTGTGCTCCGGCGGCGCATAGAGTGTATAGAGCTTCATAACCGTATCACCCGTATTGATGATGTTGTGCTGCGTGCCCGCCGGGACGAGCACCGCCCAGTCAGCGGCAATGTCGTGCTCTACGCCGTCCAGGATGGCCTTACCGCTTCCTTCTTCCAGGCGCAAGAACTGCGCGAGGTCGTGAACCTCCATCCCGATTTCCTCACCCGGCTGTAGCGCCATAAAAACGAGCTGCATGTCTTTGGCAGTGTAGACAACGCGCCGGTAGTCCGTGTTGTCGCGTGTCTCTTGCTCAATATTACCAACGTATCCTTTCATAAGTTTGTCTTTAGAAGATTATGACATAGGGTGTCACCTTTAGTATACACCACATGTGACAGATTATACAGTGATAACGTCACCATTGTACGGCACATGAACCTCTGATGTGAGGTGCGTGCGAGCAAACGTCGCAACAGCATCCAGTGCGCTATGGTCCCCGTGCTGCAGAATGAGCTTCTTGTGTGGGACGTCTGTGATGAGATCGTGAATGGCGCCCATACCGTAGTGCGCGCTGAAGTCAAATTTCTGGACGGTACACGTCACCGGCAGTGCCGTGCCGTGCCGATAGAAGAGATGATCCTCCCACAGCGAGCGCCCGCGCGTACCCTCCACTTGGTAGCCGGTAAGGATGATCGTATCATCGGGACGGTTGTACATCTGCTCGGTGTAGTACACGGACGGCCCACCCTGTACCATGCCGGATGTGGAGACAATCACATTGCCGGGCGTTGACAGGACTTGCGTACGCGTGGCACGTGTGACCATCGTCGTGCGGCGCAGCATCTCTGCAAGCGCGTGGCGCTTGCGCACATAGGGGTCATCCTCTGCAACGATAAGCTTTGCGATTGTCCGCGCCATGCCATCCAAGAATATCGGTACGTGTGACGGTAGCGCTGATAGCATCAGCAACACCTCCTGCGCACGCCCCACACCAAAGGCCGGCACGAGCACGTTGCCGCCTCGCTCCAGCGCCTCCTCCACTGCATGCACAAACGCCTGGTGTGTCTGCGCACGGTCGGGATGCTCGCGATTGCCATACGTCGTTTCAATGATAAGAGCGTCCAGCGGCGCTGCGTCACTCACACCGAGCGCGCGCATCTCCTGTGCCAGCTGAGAGCGTACCATGAGAAGCGTCTCTTGCGTGTTGATATCTGCCGTGTACAGCACGCGCTTGCCCTCCAGCTCCAGCAGCACACTTGCGCCGCCGGGAATGTGCCCGGAATTCAGGTAGCGGAACGCTACCGCGCCATCCGGTGTGCGATAGTCGCGGTCGTAGTCAATCTCTTTGACATCGCGCGCGGCACGGCGAATGTCGCGCTTCTTGTATGCCGGGTGCAGTTTCTCCAGTTGCGCGATGTGGTAGGCGTCCTCCAAGAGGAGGTTGGCAATCTTCCACGTCATACGCGTGGTGTAGATGGGACAGTTCAGTTTGCGATGCTCCAGAAACGGCAGTGCGCCTGCGTGGTCCATGTGTGCATGCGAGAGAAAGACCGCATCCACCTTGTTGATGTGCTCCAACAATTCCGGATACACTACGCCACCCTGGATAAATTTCACACCGGCATCCAACAGGTACTGCGCACCGTCGTCCGTAACAATCTCAATGCAACTTTTGCCAACCTCATGTGCCGCTCCATGGAAGTGAATGTTCATATGTTGTGTGTTTTCTTGTAAACCTGCGCATCGCGCTTATGTCTACAGTGTACCATGAACACAAAAAACGAGGGCGACACCTGAGTGTCACCCTTATGGAAAATCTACCACACCTTGACTGTGCACGTGCCCCTTTCTATAGAAAGCACTTTCAGTGAGGTGCGGTGGTTGAGGGTGTATATTTCTTCCTCAACCAGCTCGTGTTCTCCGGGATGAAGAACTGTTGGGGTTGTGAATTTCTGGGACAGTCCCAAAAATTTCACAGCCCCCCACTCCACCACAATGGCAAATCCGCTACTGTGGCGGCAGAGCTTTCGGTGAGTGCGCTTACCGACCTGAAGGCTGGCAAGGAGGAAAGCTCCCGCCTGCAAATCAATCTGCTTGCGCATCTCCGATGAAAATGTCTTTGTCATGTCGCACCTCCTTGATTGACAAAAGGACTGCTTTCAGTATAGCGCATGATTGTGTTTTCGTCGTGCTCTCTGGCTATCACATTACCTGTGATACTGCAAAGGGTCATTTTTCTATAATTGCCACGTTTTCATCAGTCACACCGGCTCACAAATCGTATGCGATATCATCATCGTGCCTATTCTGGTAGTCTGCCAAGTATTTTGCACGCTCCTCTTGGGACAATCCCTCAAGGTACTCCAGGGCATTCACCGGGAGTTTTGCCGACGGATCTTCGACAGGAAGGGGTTTTTCTTGAGGTTCATGCTCCGGCTGTGCATCCAGTCCATCACTCAAGGCATCAAGTCTTTCTTTCATAGTTTTTTTGATAACTCCTTTTACACTTCTATGCGACACGATGTTGCTCCCGCGTGGCAATCCAGTCCTGCGTACGTGCCACGCCGGCATTGGCGCGATTGATAATGTCGTTGAGGATGTGGAAGCGACGCTTCTTTTCTTCCCACGGGATTGTGTCCTCCATGCCGCCGCCAATGTTGCGCGTCGCACTTGTCCCCGGGCGCGGCGAGTAGCACGCGATGAACGCCTTGACGAACCCCACACGCTCTGCAAGGTCCACCGTCTGCCGGAAATCCTCTTCTGTCTCACCCGGAAATCCCACAATGATGTCGGTAATAAACTGCACACCCGGCACGCGTTCTTTGATCTTGTCAGTCAGCGCAATGTACTCCTCCCGCGTGTACCAGCGGTTCATCTTCTTCAAAATCTTCGTGCTGCCACTTTGCACGGGAAGGTGCAGCAGCCGGTCAATAGTGGGGGTGCGCGCAATCACATCAATCAGCTCATCGGAGAAATCCCACGGATTGGAGCTGGTAAATGTCACCTTCTCAATCCCCGGTGTACGCGCGACATCTTCCAACAGATACGGAAACAGCGTCGGGATGCGCGTGCGTCCCAAGTGCGTAACCCACACCGGTGCGACACTGCGCCCGTCCGGCAGCGTGTACCGCGCGCCGTCACCCTCCGTGCGTTTGGTTTCCAATAGGAAGTCCGCGCCATAAGAGTTGACATTCTGCCCCAGCAGCGTCACGCTTGTGTAACCGTCGCGCACCAGTTGCCGCACCTCCGCCATAATATCCGCATACGGTCGCGACACTTCCCGTCCGCGCGCAAACGGCACAATGCAAAACGCGCAGTAGTTGTTGCACCCGTGCGAGATAACCACCCATGCGTGCTTGGTGTCGTTGGGCGTGCGCTCCGGCACATACTCAAATCCCACCTCCTCAATCGGCAGGAGTTCCACATGCGGGATGCGCTTTTTGAGTTTGCGCGCAAGCATGCCGCTGGGCTCGCGCGCCGCAGCGCCGACGATGCAGCCAGTCAGCACAATGTGCGGCTGCGGTCGCCCGGCGGTGGCGCGCGCCTTTTGGAGATTGCGAATGTAGCCATACACGCGCTCCTCCGCCATGTCGCGCACCATGCAGGAATTGAGTACCACGATGTCTGCCGTCTCCGGATTGTTGCACGGCTCAAAGCCGCGCGCACGGTAGTAGGTCACCACGCGCTCGGAATCCGCCACATTCTGCTGACAGCCAAATGTCTTGATGAAAAAAGTTGTCGGTGTGTTCGTCATACTCCCACTGTACGCGAAAATGCACCATTGCACAATATCACGCAGCTCGCAAGGCGTGTATCCGCTACGCCGCATCACTACTCCACCACGCGGAAATTCAGCATCATCCCGGCGTGCAGGTGCTCGGCGATGTGGCAGTGCGCCATCCACTGTCCCGGGTTGCTCATGTCTACCAGGAGGTCCACCGTTTCGCCGGCGCGCACCAGCGCGGTGTCCTTCCACTGGAGGTTGTCATTCGCGCGCATGTCTCCCGGGTGTCCCCAGTCGCTCGCCAGGACCACGAACCGCTGCCCGTGGAAATGGATCGGGTGCTGCATCGGGTGCATGGAATCCGGATCGTTGAAGATGCGCACCTTGACCAGCTGTCCCTTCTTAAAAGTCCAGTCTGTGATGTCCATATTGGTCTTGCCGGTTGTCTCATCCAGCAAGTACCACTCCATCATCTTTGTATTGCTCATCGCGTTCATACGACCCAGCATATCGTCCCAGACAATGCCGTCGCCGGACTGCGTTGCGCGTGGTGTACCACCC
>JALXES010000098.1 GCA_027069365.1 Candidatus Moraniibacteriota bacterium
TCGGCATATTCGCTGTCTTTGGCAACAACGACGGTGACCACGCGCGGCTGCAGCACTTTGCCGATGCCTCCAAGGGCACGCTCACGTTCTCCGGAGCAATGTCCGGCACGATTGAATTGGATGACCAGAAGATCTTTGTCTGTCACTACCCGCACACGGCCGAGGAAGCTGTTCGTACCAAGCGCTACGATGCCGTCTTCTACGGGCACACGCACGCCAAAGAAACGCACACCGAAGGCGGTACTGTCGTGTGCAACCCCGGCGAACTCTACGGCGGCCGCACCGGTGTGACATCCTTTGCGCTGTACGACACGACCACGCGCGCCGTACGCTTCATAGAGCGCACCTAACGGCACTGGCGGCATAAGAAAACGCGCCTCGCTTGGATTTCCAAACGAGGCGTCAATCATCCTTCTTCCGGCGCAATATTCCCTGTTGCGTCGACTTCGTCGGCACTGCTGCCGCGGTGGGCATCCCACACGACTGCCAGCACAATCCTGGCAGCGGGGATGGGGCGGTCCAGCGTGTCGTGCATACCATCGTAGGTATGCACGCGCACGCGGGGACACGCCCGCAGATACCACGACGCCGGCATACGCGCAACACCATCGTGCACACCGACGTGCAAGTGCACCTGCACGCCCACCAACGGCAGCAGTGCCAGGGCGAGTTTTCCGGTCAGATAAATCCTCAACGCCGTTGCGGCCGTCATCGGACCGGTGTAAACCTCGCCCGCTGCCACCGCCTCGCGGATATATCGCCGAACACGTGAATGGTCGCTGATGCAATTTACATCCATCGTACCCAATGGCAACCGCGGCAGCAGCGTGCCGACCGCCAATCCCGTGAATTTGATATACCATGGCACGTTGTGCCCGGTATGGAACGCGGGATTGACCAAGTGCAGCACTGCGATGCGGCGATGTGCACGTGGCGCAACGGCACGTAGCAGCGCTGTTGCCACCACAAGCATTACCGCACCCAGACTGTGTCCGACAATGACCGTCGGGGTTCGGGAACGCAGCGCTGCGATGATTTCACGGCACGTGCGCAGCACATAGACGTGCCCGCGCGTGCCATAAGGATGTGCACCATGTCCGGGCATATCATAGGCATCCACCTGACACCCACGCTGACACAGCGCGTTCACAAAGCGCTTATGCGCTCTCACACTGGACCGGTATCCGGCCATAAAAAAGATACGCATGACACACCTCCGTAATTTAATGAACCTACTTTCATCCTTGCGCATCATCTTAATTTTGTCCAGTGTGCCATGCGCCATCCCATAGGGGCAAAACAAAAACAACGCGGCAAACCGCGTTGTTTTTCGTAAGGATGGGTAGCGTGGGACTACTTGAGCTCCACAGATCCACCAGCTTCCTCAATCTTCCCCTTGATTTCTTCTGCCTCTTCCTTCTTGACGCCTTCCTTGATCATCTTTGGCGCACCATCAACGAGGTCCTTGGCTTCTTTCAGACCGAGTCCCGTCACCTCACGCACAGCCTTGATGACAGCAATCTTCTTGTCACCGGCGCTCGTGAGTTCAATGTCAAACTCACTCTTCTCCTCTGCTGCACCAGCATCGCCGCCGGCAGCACCCGGCATTGCTGCTACCGCCATTGGTGCGGCAGCGCTTACGCCAAACTTGTCTTCCAGCACCTTCACAAGCTCTGAAAGGTCCAGAACACTCATCTTCTCAATCTCTTCTACGAGCTTCTTAAACTTCTCCGGGACTTCTACAGTCTCCTTTGTCTCTTCTGTCATAGTATTATATGATTAAAAGATTTACTTACGGTGTCAATAACACAATACGTCGCACATGCGAACGGTTATCCAGTACACATGAACGGAAACACAGGGTGCATGAGTGAATGTGCCATGTGTTTCCGCCACGTGTTCTGCGAGAACCGGTGACGCTCATACGTGTTGTTAGGCTTTTTGGTCCGCAACCGTCTTCAAGACAGTTACCAAACCACGCACATTGCCAGCCAGGACATTGACAAATCCTGAGATTGGCGCGTTGAGAGTGCCCACAACCTGGGCGCGCAATTGCTCTTCTGATGGCAGCTTTGCGAGCGCGTTCATCTCATCAGCTGAGAGAAGCTTGGTGCCGAGTGCACCGCCGACGATACGCACATTGTCGTTGGTCTTTGCAAATTCCGCAATGGTCTTTGGACCGGAAACTTCATCTGCAGAGACGGCCACGGCAATCTGCCCGTCAAACGTGTGCCGCTCGTAGGCATCAATGCCCGCCTTGTTCATCGCGAGAGCCAACAGACTCTTCTTGACGATACGCAGCGGCGCTTCTGCCTTGTACAAGGATTTCTTGAGTGCAACCATGTCGTTTGCGCCCAAGCCCTTGTAATCCACAAGCGTTACGCTCTTACCATTCTGAATCGCAGTTGCAACCTCATCAACAATGTGTTCTTTTTGTTGTCGAGTCAACATACGTTTTCAATGTAATTTTAGAAATTACAGGTAAAGCGAGAAACGCTTCCCGCCATACCTGTCCACTCTAAAATGCAAAAGTTCGCCCCAGAGGGACGAACCGTAGACAGACATGCGCACAATTGCTCGTGTGCGTAATATCCTCGTAAGGTCTTACGGGTATGCCTTATGTCTACGGACGTCCTTGGATGTATTGTCAAAATTTAGTCTTCCTTCTTTTCTGCCACTTCCTCCTCTGTGTCCTTTTCTTCCACCTCCGGCGCGCTCTGCTCTGCTTCCGGCTCATTCTCCTCTGCTGCTTCCGCTCCCTCTGCAGACTCCTCCGCTACATCTTCTTTCTCCTCTTCCTGCGGATCCGGTACAACGACCTTTCCTTTCGGGCGCTTCTTCTGACCCACAATAATCTGGTGCTTCACGAGGAGATTGTGCACGGTGTCAGACGGCTGCGCACCAACACTCAACCAGTGTTTGATAGCGTCTTCTTTGAGGATTGTCTTCTTCTGGTATGGATCGTGACTTCCTACAACGGCAACATGCCGTCCACCAGGTGCCGCCGTGTGCTCCTGGACAACAATGCGATAGTACACACGGTTGTGGCGACCCACGCGATTAAATCGAATCTTCAGCATAATACTACAAAATCTACTAGCGAAATAAATACAGAAAGAAAAGGCACGTATCACATACGTAACTTCCCCCATCATAGAGCACATGCCGCACATTGTCAATACCTCTGCGCATGCACAGCGCAACGCACTGTTTCTGGAGCGCAATCTTGTGTTATGCTGTATGCAGACATGCTACCAGCTTAATGTGTTCATCTTTGACTATTCGCAAACTCTATGAAATCCCCCACCAACGACATCATTGCACTTGAGCTTCAGAAAATTGGCCTAAGTCTCCGTGAGGCACGCATCTACCTCACCATCCTTGAGCACACAAACTGCACAACAAAAATGCTCATGGATGCGACACGCTTAACGCGTCCTACTGTGCACCGCATCCTCAAAGCGCTGATTGACAAGGAGGTTGTCTATGAGAATAAGGTCAGTGCACGCACGTCTTTTTACATCGCCATCTCACCAGATGAACTTCTCTCCCTCATTCACATCCGCAAACGTGTTGTTGAAGAGCAGGAACGTGAACTGCTGCGCATCATAGCCAAGCTGCGCCAGCGTGATGCCACAGCGCGCAACACCATCATTACCTACCCTCACGATACGACCGGCACACGCGTGCTCTACAGTCGCCTTGCGCAGACGGACGCCCGGGAAATCTACGTCTACATTGCACGCA